>CAXUMV010000030.1:5439-5780 GCA_964252065.1 uncultured Lichenihabitans sp. | reverse complement strand
ACCGTGATCGTCGCCTTCTGGCCGGGCTCGATGTTGGTGAGCTCGGTCTCCTTCGGGCTCGCATCCACCCAGAGATCCGAGGACGAGACCAGGCTGAAGGCAGCCTGCGCGGCCTGCAGGTAGCCGCCCACCTGCAGCGCATCCACGTTGGTGGCGATGCCGTCGAACGGCGCGCGGACGACGGTGTCGTCGAGGTCGCGCCGGGCATTGTCGACCGCGGACTTCGCCTGCAGGTAGAAGGGGTTCTCCTCGACCTGCTGGGCCGGGTCGCCGCCGAGCTGGGCCAGCATGGCCTGCGCCTGAGTCTTGGCGACCGCGACCTTGGCCTGGGCGGCCACGAC
>CAXUMV010000030.1:0-5429 GCA_964252065.1 uncultured Lichenihabitans sp. | reverse complement strand
GTCGTGGCTCGCCTGGTCGTAGGAGGCCCGGGTGGAGACGTTGCCGGCGATGAGATCCTTCTGCCGCTGGAACACCGTCTCGTAATAGGGCAGGTCGGCCTTGGCCTGGTCGATCTGCGACAGGGACTGCTTGTAGGTCGCCTGCAGGGTCAGCACCTGGTTGCGCACGGTGCCGAGCTGGGCCTCGGCGCCCTCGAGCGCGATGCGGAACGACTCGTCCTTGAGGCGGAACAGCACCTGCCCCCTGGTCACGGCCTGGTTGTTGCGGACCTCGATGGCGGCCACGGTGCCGGCGACGTCGGTCGACACCCCGAGGCTGCGCGCCCCGACATAGGCGTTGTCGGTCGCCATGATCTGACCGCCCGTCACGTAGGCGTAGCCGCCCGCGACCAGCGCGACGGGCAGCAGGGCGAACAGCCCCTGGCGCAGCCAGCGCCGCTTCGGCTTGGGCGGGGCGACCGCGAGCTTCTCGGGGGTCGGGGCGACCTGTGGCGGGCCGGACGGCGCCGGGGCCGCTTCCAGCCGCCGCGCCGCGGGCTGCGAGCGGGCCGATGTCAGGACGACGTCGCGGTCGAGCTCGTCGTGGTCCTCGTCCTCGAGACGGCGCGATGCCGTAGCGTCATCCATGATTGACCTCGTCGTGGACCACCGCGGTGCTGCAGGCGGTGATCAGATTGGACCGCAGGGCATCCAGCGTGCCGAGCAGGCGCTGCTGGTCGGCTTCGTCGATGCCGGCCAGGGCTTCGGCCCGGGTCTGCTCGCCGAGCTTGCGCAGGACCTCGAGGCTGGGATGGGCCTCGGCCGTGAGATAGAGCAGCCACACGCGCCGGTCCCTGGGGTGCTGCCGGCGCTCGACGAGGCCGCGGGCCTGGAGCTTGTCGAGGATGCGCATCAGGCCGATCGGCTCGACGTCCAGAATGTCGGCGAGGCCCGCCTGGTGGATGCCCTCGTTCTTGGCGAGATGGACCAGCACCTGCCACTGCGAGCGGGTGAAGCCGAGCCGGGCGGTGCGCTGCTCGAAGCGCTTGCGCATCAGCCGCGCCACGTCGTGGATCTGGAAGCCGAGCGTGGCGGTCGAGACGGTCATGGGCGAAGCTCGGAAAAGTCGCTAGCCACACCAGCTATCAACAATAGCAATCATATACGCGCTTATGATTACGTTGTAAAGGATCGAGGTTCCGTGCGACCGTCCCTTCGTCCCCCTGGAGCAGCGCCGCTCATGCGCAGGCTTGTTCGTTTGACCGCCGGCCTCCTTGTCGCGTCGGGCGGCACCGCCGCCGCGGCGGCGCCGTTCTCCTGCGGGGGCTTTGCGCTGCTGGGAGGCGCGCAGCTGCTCTGCAGCCATGTGGACAGCCATGCGCCGACGCAGATGTGCACCTTCAGCTGGGCGCTGACCACGCTCGAGGGCACGCCCACCGTCCAGCAGGGCACCTTCGTGCTGCCGCCGGGCTCGATCAACGCGCAGGTCTACCAGGGCAGCGGCTATTCGGGCGAGCTTTCGGGGCCCATCGTGCTGTGCCAGGGCAAGCGGTCGCGCTGAAGGCTATGCGCGGCCCGCCAGGGCCAGCCAGTCGTCCTCGCTGATCACCTCGACCCCGAGCTGCTCGGCCTTGGCGAGCTTCGAGCCCGCGCCGGGACCCGCCACCACCAGCGTCGTCCGGGCCGAGACCGAGCCCGCCACCTTGGCCCCGAGCGCCTCGGCCCGCGCCTTGGCCTCCTCGCGCGTCATCTTCTCGAGCGAGCCAGTGAAGACGATGGTCTTGCCCGCGACGGGGCTGGCCGAGGCCACGGCGTCCATGGGCGCGGGGTGCACCTCGCGCAGGAGGGCGTCGAGGACGGCCTCGTTATGCGCCTCGGCGAAGAAGCCGGTGACGGCCTCGGCCACCACCGCCCCGAGCCCGTCGATGCCGATGAGCTCGGCCGCGGCTTCCGAGGCGGGGTCGGCGGCGGCGGCCCGAGCCGTGCTGCGCAGCGCCTCGAAGGTGCCGAAGTGCCGCGCCAGCCGCCGGGCGTTGGTCTCCCCGACGTGGCGGATGCCGAGCGCATAGACGAAGCGGTTGAGCGGCACGGATCGCCGCGCCGCGATGGCGGCGAAGAGGTTCCGGACGGAGGTCTTGCCGAAGCCGGACCGGTCCGCGAGCCTTGTGTCCGCGGCCGCGTCGCGCGCTTCCAGGGTGAAGATGTCGGCCGCCGTCCCGATCAGCCGCTCGCCGTAGAAGAGCTCGATCTGCTTGTCGCCGAGCCCCTCGATGTCGAGGGCGTTGCGCGAGCAGAAGTGCTTGAGCCGCTCGACCGCCTGGGCCGGGCAGACGAGGCCCCCCGTGCAGCGCCGCACCACATCGATCGTGCCGGTCTTGGGGTCCTGCTCGCGCGCCGCCGCCGAGCCGCAGGCCGGGCAGCTGTCCGGGAAGCGGAAGGGCTCGCCGCGCGGGGCGCCTTCGGTCAGCACGGGGCCGAGGATCTGCGGGATGACGTCGCCGGCCCGCTGGACCGCAACGACGTCGCCCACCCGGACGTCCTTGCGGGCGATCTCGTCCTCGTTGTGGAGGGTCGCGTGCTCCACCACCACGCCGCCGACCGTGACGGGCTGCAGGGTCGCGACCGGGGTGAGGGCGCCGGTGCGACCGACCTGGACGTCGATGGCGAGCAGCGTGGTCGTGGCGCGCTCGGCCGGGAACTTGTGGGCCACGGCCCAGCGCGGGGCGCGGGACACGAAGCCGAGCCGCCCCTGCAGGGCGAGCTCGTCGACCTTGTAGACGACGCCGTCGATGTCGTAGGGCAGGCTCGCCCGCGCGGCTTCGATGGTGCGGTACTGCTCGAGCAGCGCCTCGGCGCCCTCGCACAGCCTGAGGAGCGGGCTGGTGGGCAGGCCCCAGCGCGCGAAGGCCGCGACCGTGCCGCTCTGGGTCGGGGCCGGAAGCGCGCTCATCGCCCCCCAGGCATAGGCGAAGAACTTGAGCGGCCGTCCCGCCGTGATCGAGGGATCGAGCTGGCGGAGCGATCCCGCCGCCGAGTTGCGCGGATTGGCGAAGGTCGGCTTGCCGGCTGCCGCCTGCGCGGCGTTCAGGGCGGCGAAATCCGCCTTGGTGAGAAAGATTTCGCCCCGGACCTCGCAGACCGCCGGCACGTCGTCGCCCACCAGGCGATGGGGGATGGCCGCGACGGTGCGGATGTTGGCCGTGACGTCCTCGCCCTCGAACCCGTCGCCGCGGGTCGCCGCCAGCACCAGCGCGCCGTCCTCGTAGCGCAGCGCGCAGGACAGCCCGTCGATCTTGGGTTCGGCGACGACCGGCAGCGGCACCTCGGGCTTCAGCCCGAGGAATCGGCGGACCCGGGCCAGGAACTCGGCGACCTCCTCGTCGCCGAAAATGTTGCCGAGCGAGAGCATCGGCACGGCGTGCCGCACCTTGGCGAATTTCTCGGACGGCGCGGCGCCCACCCGTGCATCGGGCGGCGGCCGCAGGGCCGGATAGGCGGCCTCGATGGCGACCAGGTGCCGACGCAGCCCGTCATAGGCCGCATCCGAGATGGCGGGCGCGTCGTCGCGATGGTAGGCGAGATCATGGCCCGCGATCTCCGCCGCCAGCCGGGCATGCTCGGCGGCGGCGGCCTGTTCCGTGGCCGGGACGGGGACGTCGGACATGAGAAGCTGCGCGGCGGTGACGATACGCCGCTTCTCTGGTCACGTTTGGCCGCCGCTGTCGAGCCGGCAAGTGTTCAGGAAGAGCGTGCCTCAGGCGATGCGGGCGACCCGATCGACCCGCCGGCGCTCCTGCGTGGGCTGGAAGGCGAGGCGGGCGTGCTCCTCGCAATAGGGACCGAGCGGCCCGCTGCGACAGCCGCAGTAGCGGAAATCGGCGCTGGTGGGGTCTCCCAATGGCCAGCGGCACATGGTGTCGCGCAGCTCCATGATGGTGACCCGCGTCGAGAACGGCACCACCACGTCGGCCGGGCGGCTGGCCGCCAGGACCGCCGCCGCGGGCACGACCAGCGCCGGGGCGGGCGGCACGGGAACGGGGCGTTCCTCGAGCCGGGGGGCGGGCTTGGGGCGAAGGCGGACGGCGGCGCTCGGCGCGGCGACCTTCGCGCGCCCCGACAGGCCCAGCCGGTGGACCTTGCCGATCACGGCGTTGCGCGTCACGCCCTGCCCGAGCTCCGCCGCAATCTGGCTCGCGCTTCGCCCCTCGAGCCATAGACGGCTCAACAGGTCGACGCGTTCATCATTCCAGGACATGGCCTCTCCTGAGGTTGATTACGCATGAGGTACCCCGAATCCGTATAGGCACCGGTGGACAACACCGATGGCACGCGACGCAACGAAGTACGGGGGACTTGACAAGGGCCGGGCGGATCGCCGCGGAACTTCGCGAATCTATACCGACCGGCGAATCGGGCGCAAGAGTCGGCCGTGAATCGCCGCCGTTTTCCCCAGTCGGCTGTGGCAGGAAAGTGCCACGGCCGGGCCCGGGCGGCGGCCACGCGCCGAACCGTGGCCCGGAACAAAGATTTGACGCCGCGCGGTCGACTATTTATCGTCAACGTCGTTGATGCCGTCCTCCGGGGCGGCATCTGTCATTTCGGCGATCCTCGCTGCGTCCGGCGCGCCTCACATCCCTTAAGGCCGTCCGGACCGGCACCAGCATGGAGGCCGCGCCCGTGCCATCGTCCATCCTGCCGACCTATGCCCGGGCCGAGCTCAGCTTCGAGCGCGGCGACGGGGCGTGGCTGACGACGACGACGGGCGAGCGCTACCTCGATTTCGGCGGCGGCATCGCGGTCGCCTCCCTGGGCTACTCCCACCCGCATCTGGTCAAGACCCTGACCGACCAGGCCGCCAAGCTGTGGCATACCTCGAATCTCTACCGCATTCCCGAAGGCGAGCGGCTAGCCGACCGGCTGGTCGCGGCCACCTTCGCCGACGTGGTGTTCTTCACCAATTCGGGGGCGGAGGCGAACGAGGCGGCCATCAAGATGGCGCGCAAGTACCAGTCCGCCTCCGGACGCCCGGAGCGCTTCCGGATCGTCACCTTCGAGGGCGCGTTCCACGGCCGCACGCTCGCCACCATCGCGGCGGGCGGGCAGCAGAAGTACCTCGACGGCTTCGGGCCTAAGGTGGACGGGTTCGACCAGGTGCCCTTCGGCGACCACGAGGCGCTGAAGGCGGCGGTGGGGCCCGAGACGGCCGCCATCATGGTCGAGCCGATCCAGGGCGAAGGCGGCATCCGGGCCGTGCCGGCGCAGTGCCTGCGCGGGCTCCGGGCGCTGTGCGACGAGCACGGCCTGCTGCTGATCTACGACGAGGTGCAGTGCGGCGTCGGCCGCAGCGGCACCTTCTTCGCCCATGAGCAGAGCGGCGCGCTGCCCGACATCATGGCGGTCGCCAAGGGCATCGGCGGCGGCTTCCCGCTCGGGGCCTGCCTTGCGACCCA
>CAXUMV010000029.1:10348-16749 GCA_964252065.1 uncultured Lichenihabitans sp. | reverse complement strand
GTTCTAGCAGGAGGAGATGCACCTCCCCGCGGGCGACGGGGCGATGCTCGACGCGGCGGTCACGCCGGTCGCCCGGGAAGCGTTTTTTCGAGAAAGCGCGCCACGCCCGGGGCCTCGGCTTCGGACAGTCCATGGGTCACGAGATCGCCGTCGAAGCCGGCGTCGCGCAGGGTACACAGGTAGAACGGATAGTCGAGGACGCCCGTGCCGGCCGTCGCAAAGCCGCCGTCGGCGGTGCGGTCCTTGGCATGGGCCATGGCGATCCGGTCCGCGAGCAGCGCGATGGCCTGCGCCACGATCTCCCGCTGCAGGGCGACCGGCTCGATCTCGAAGAGGTTGGCGGGGTCGAGCACCACCTTCAGGCGCGGGCTCCCCAACTCGTCAATCAGGCGGCGGGCCTTGGAGGCGGAATCGACGACGTTGGCGAGCTCGGGCTCGATGCCGAGATCGACGCCGTAGCGGTCCGCGATGCCAAGCGCCCACGCCATGCTCTCGCGGAGGTCCGCCCAGGCCTCCGGGGTCTCGTTGTCGGCATGGTGGCGCCACTGGTCGATGGGGTCGCGCGTCCCGGTGCAAAGGGTCAGCAGCGGCGCGCCGACATCGCGCGCCACCGCCGCGATGCGCTCGAGGCTGGCATGCCCGCGCGTCCGGACCGCCGGGTCGGGATGGATCATGTTGTAGGTCGCCGAGATGGCGATCGCCGCGACGCCCGTGCGCTGCACCGCGTCGCGGATCGCCGCCGCGGTCCCCTCGGGCACGGCGTCGGGCATGGAGGGCAGGCTGGAGCAGGCCATGTTGTACTGCACGGCACGGTAGCCGGCCGCGGCCGCGGCAGCGAGCACGGTGTGCGGATCGGTGCCGGCGAAGGTCTTGGCGAAGATGCCGATGCGCATCACACCGATCCCGTGGCGTCGGCGAGCCGCACCGGCCTGCCGGTGCGGGCGGACTCGGCGATGGCCACCATGGCGCGCACGGAGGCGACGCCGTCCGCGACCGTGGCGCCCAGCATAGGCGCGCCGTCTAGGATGGTGGCCGCGAAGCCCTCGAGCTGCCGGCGGTAGAAGTGGCCGTCCGCGCCGAGGACGCGGTGGCTCGAGGCGTCGCGCTCGTCGAAGACGTCGACCTCGCTCGACTTGTAGTACCAGGGATTGAAGGTCTTGCCGAGGACGCTGCCGTTCTGGCCGTAGATCTGGAAGCCCTCGTGCCAGTCCATGCGCACCTGCACGGTCAGGTCGAGGTGGCCGAGCGCGCCGCTCGCGAAGGCCGTCTCGACGAACCAGCAATAGGCGCCGAAGCGCTCGTTGAGCCGGGCCTGGACCTCAACGATATCGCCGGCGAAGAAGCGGGCGGTGTCGACGAGGTGGCTGCCATGCGCCAGCATGAAGTAGCGGCGCAGGTCGGCCTTGGGGTTCCCGCTCGGCCTGCGGGCCGCCTTGCTGGTCACCATCAGGGGCTGCACGGCGTCCGTCATCGCGTAGCGGTGGGTGTTGTCGCAGTACCAGGCCTTGAGGGCGAGCATCTCGCCCATGCCGTCGTCGATGAACGCCTTGGCGGCCTGCAGGCCCGCGTCGAAGCGCTTCATGTGGCCGACCTGGAGGATTTTGCCGCTGGTCGAGACCGCCGCCTGCAGCCGCTCCACCTCGGCGACGTCCACTCCGATCGGCTTTTCGCACAACACGTGCTTGCCGGCCTCGAGCGCCGCGATCGAGGCCGGGACGTGGAAGGCATCCGAGGTGGCGACGATCACGGCATCGAGCGCCGGATCGGCGAGCATGGCGTCGTAGTCCGAGAAGGTCCGCTCCGGTTTATGTGTCCAGGCCATGCGCTCGAGCAGGTCGGGCGCGACGTCGCAGATCGCATAAAGGTCGGCGTTGCGGGCCTTGGTGCAGCTCTCGAAGTGCGCGGCCTGCGCGATGGGACCGCATCCCAGGACGCCCACCTTGAGCGTGCGCCCGTCCTTCGTCGGCATCAGGATCTCCTCCCCCTAATTTGTTTAACGAGTAAACAAATGCGGTCACGAGTCAAGCTCAGACCGATGGCTGAGCCTCCACGTGCGAGATGTCGATGGCATGATGGTGCGCGATCGCGGCGGCGCCGATCGCGCATTCCATGACACCGAGCTTCGAGAGCTCGATCTCCGGGGGCGTCATGCCCGGCACGATGCGGGCCGCTACGGCCTCGGCCACCGCGGGGATGATGAGCGCGATGACGGGCCGCATCGGGCCCCCGAGGACGACGGTCCGCGGGTTGAAGGCGTTGACGAGGCTCGCGATCCCGGTGGCGAGGTGGTCCGCGATGCTGCCCACCGCCCTGCGCGCCGCCTCGTCTCCCGCCAGAGCCGCCGCGGCGACGCGGCCGGGCAGCTCGAGCAGAAGGTCGGCGGGTTCGAGGCCCCCCATCAGCCTGTGCAGGGCCCCGAGCGTCACGTGGGGCTCGAGGCAGCCCCGTTGGCCGCAGCTGCAGAGGGGTCCCGTAGCGGCGACGCGCACGTGACCAAGCTCGGCGCCCGTGCCGAACGAGCCCCTGAGCAGGCGTCCATTGACGATCACCGCGCCCCCGCAGCCGCTGCCGAGCTTGAGGTGGAGCACGCAGTCGCGATCCAGCTGCGGGCGCAGGTAGACCTCGCCGAATGCGGCGGCGTTGGCGTTGTTCTCGACCGTCACCGGCAGGGACAGCGCCGCTTCCGCCAAAGCCTGGAGGTTCACGTCGCGCCACCCGAGGATCGGCAGGTGGACCACGAACCCGTCCGAGCGCACGAGGCCCGGCACGGTCAGCACGACCGCCTCGATGCTCCGGCGGTCGGCGAGGCCGCGCGACAGCGTGGTCAGCCGGGAGGCGACGATCGCCAGGACCGCCTCGGGTCCGATGTCCCGCGCCACCGCCTGTTCGGCCTGCGCCACCACCTCCAGCGCGAGGTTGAGGAGCGCGAACCGGACGATGCCGACCCCGATCTCGACGCCCAGGAACGAGGCTCCCGTGGGGCTCAACGTGACGTTGACGCCGGGGCGTCCGAGCTCGGCCTTGCCGCCGCCCTGCCGCCCGATCGACGAGACGACCACGAGGTCGCGCCCCATCAGGGCCTCCACGAGGTTGGTCAAGGTCGCAGGGGTCAAGGCCAGCCGGCGGGCCATGTCGGCCCGTGTCATCGGCCCCTGCATGCGCAGCAGCGTGAGGATCCGCCGCTCGTTGCTCAGTCTGACCAGTGTGCCTTCAGCCATGCGGTCAGCTAGCGCGGGCCGAACGGGAAAGCGAGCGAGACCGACCGGTCCGGTCACCGAGGCGTCAAGCCGAGATGCGGAATCCGCCGCGCATGGTTTGCCCGGGCTCGAGATCCGTGACCCCGTGGCATGCGACGCCCTGCGCGGCTCTGTTGAAGCCGTCGTTGGTATTGCTGACGGGCTCGACGCAGAGGAAGGGATAATCCCAGGCGCTGTAGATCTGGAGGCGGCCGAGGGCGCCCGTCGCCGAGAGGCGCGCACGGAAACCGTCCGGGGCGACGACCTCGGCGAAGCCGTCCCACCCGTCGTAGCAGCGGTCGAGGACGAGACCCGAGACATCCGGTCCGGCGGCGAAATCGAGACCCGGCGGGATCGGCCCGCAGCTCAGGCGCACGGCCTCGGGAGCATCCGGCGGCCAGACGGCCAGCGCCTCGAAGCGGAGACGCGTCCCGGGCGGCTTGGGAAAATAGGGATGGAAGCCGATGCCGGCCGGCATCGGCCGGTGGTCGCGGCAGGTGAGGGCCATGTCGACGGCCAACCCGTCCGCATCGAGCGCGAAGCGGAGGGTGCCGCGCCAGGCGAACGGAAACGAGCCCGGCTCGGGCCGGTGCTCGAGGATTAGATCGACGGCCGTGGCGGTACGGCTCTCGATCGCCCACGGACGGATCCAGGCCTCGCCATGGGTCGCGGTCGGCTCCTCGCGTACGGTCCGCGCCAGGGGATGGACCGAGCCCCGATAGGCGAAGCCGCCCGAGAAGATCGGCCCGGAATAGGGCATCAGCGGAAAACCCGCAAAGCCATAGACGAGGCCCTCGGCGAGCGCTTCGCGGCTGGCAGGGCGGAGCACATCCCGTCCCTCGAAGCGCAGCGCCACGATCCGGGCGCCGCATTCCGGCGCGACGACGAGGTCGTAGGGGCCGTGCCGGAGGGTGAGCAGGGCCCCGGCGGAGGGGGGCTGCCGGAAACCGGTCGTCATGGCCCCACCCTCACGACGCCTTCGAGGAACAGATGGGCGTCGCCCGCGATGACGACGCAGGACGGCTCGACGGTGCACCAGAGATCCCCGCCGCGCGGCGACATCTGCCGGCTCCGCAGGCTCGTCCGGCCGAGATGGCGCGCCCAGTAGGGGGCGATGATCCGATGGGCGGTCCCGCAGACGGGGTCCTCGGGCAGGCCCAGCTTGGGGGCAAAAACCCGAAGCGCGAAGTCGGCCGCCGTGCCGGGCGCGGTGGCGATCACCGTCGAGCGGTCGAGCGCCCGAATCGCGACCATGTCGGGGCGGAGGGCGGCGAGATCGGAGGCGCGCTCGAAGACGGCCACATAGCCGAAGGAGGAGACCAGCACCTCCCTCGGGCTCAGGCCCAGCGACTGCGCCACCCCGTCCTGAGGCGACGGGCCGGCGGCCATGATGGGCCACCTGACCCAGACCCTGTCGCCCGTGCGCCCCGCCCCCAACCAGTGGCCGCCCGGCAGGTCGAAGGTGATCGTGCCGTCGTCGGGCAGGGCGACATGGGCGGCCGCATGCGCCGCGTGCCCCGCGCCGTCATGGGGCCCGTGGGCCGTGACGAACGACAGGCCGCGGCGCCCGTGTCCGGGCTCTTCCAACACGGCCAGAACCCCCGCCTGCAGCTGCTCGCAGATGCGCGGCAGCATCCTCGCGTCGAGGCCGGGCGGCCGGGTCAGGACATAGGCCGGATTGCCCTCGAACGTCGCCTGCGCGAACGTCACGACCTGATGGACGAGCGCCTTCATGGCTCAGGGTGTTTTGGCGGGGCAATAGGCGACGACCTTGATCTCGACAAGGCAGTTGAACATGAAGGCCGAGGGGAAGACGGAGCGGACAGGCGGGTCCTTCCCAAAGAACTCGACATAGATCTCGTTGAACCGCACGAAGTGCCGGACATCCGCAAGCCAGCACTGGCAGTCGACGACGTCGTCGAGCGAGGCCCCCGCGACCGCCAGGGCGTCTTTGATGAAGCCGAAGGTCAGCCGCACCTGGTCGTCGAAGGGAACGTCCCTGTGGCCCGTGCCGTCGTCGAGGATGGCCCCGGCGGCGTCGAAGGTCACCTGCCGCGGATCGAAGGTCCACGGACCATAGGCGGAGGTGAAGACGAAGTCGCCGGCCCGCACCGCCTTGCTGAGCGGGACCGTCGGCTGACCCGGATAGGCCGTCCTGGTCATCGTCCAGGGTCTCCGTAGCCGCGCGCGACGATCGGCCAGACGTCCACGACCCGGTCGCCGCGAACGACCTGGTACTGCGCGTGGAGGTTGACGGTCGGATCGCAATGGGAGGTCAGGAACTCGACGATGTCGCCGACCTTGGGTCCCGGCGCATCCGGGCAATCGACCGCGCCGTGCTCGTCGCCCATGTACCGGTAGGTCGCCTGCGGGGGCGCGCCACGGGCGACCTTCGGCAGCCCCGAGTCGGTCGCGAACGCCTTGTACCCCGCATTGACGATGGCGCGCTCCGGCGTATTGGCGCTGACCACCGAGGCCGCCACGAACAGCGAGGGCTCGAACGGGTTGCCGTCGGGCTCGAGCGGGATCGCGCCGTAGCAGGAATCGAGGAACATGAAGGACCCCGGCTGAAGCTCCGTGTGGAGGCCGAGGGCGCCGTCGATGGCGTAGGTCCCGGTGCCGCCGCCGGTCACGATCCCCGGCGGCAGCCCGGCCGCGGCGAGGTCGGCGATCAAGGCCCGCAGCCGGTCGGCCTGCACGTGGACGCGGCGCTCGCGCTCGGCGAACGGCATCACCTGCTGGAGATTGCCCCAATAGGCCTGGATGCCCGCAAAGCGCAGGGCCGGCACCCCGGCGATCCGCTGGGCGAGCGCCACCACGGAACGGGCGTCCACGCAACCCGTCCGCCCGACGCCGACATCGAGCTCCACGATCAACCGCAGGGGATCGCCGCCCGCCTGGACCAGGGCGGCGAGCGGTTCCACGTTCCGGGGGTCGTCGACGACCAGCATCAGGTCCGCGCCGTTCCGCAGCAGACGCTGCACCCGCTCGACGAGCGGCGCCGTCGACATCGGAGACGTGATCAGGAGACCGCCGACGCCGCCCGCCGCCAGGGCCTCGGCCTCCTCGATCGTCGCGCAGCAGGCGCCGATCGCGCCGGCCTCGGCCAGGCGGCGCGCGATGGCGAGGCTTTTGTGCGACTTGACATGCGGGCGCAGGGCGACG
>CAXUMV010000029.1:2267-10338 GCA_964252065.1 uncultured Lichenihabitans sp. | reverse complement strand
CCCAGGCGGCGGGCCCGTTCGGCCATGCGCGCGATGTTGCGGTCCAGCGCGTCCACGTCGAGGACGAGCGAGGGAGTGGGGACGGCCGCGCGGGCCCGTGTGTCAGTCAGCATCGAGACATCTCGCATCCTCGTTCAGCCAGCCCACGCCGATCGTGGCATCGAGAGCCGGCAGGGGTCCTCCGGCGGCCTCGCCGATGTGGGCCGTCACCTCGGTCCCGTCGTTCAGGCGGACCAGCACCTTGGTGAACGGCCCGAGGAAGACGCGGTCGACCACGATGCCCGTCGCGACGGGCGGCCCGTCCAGGCGGACGGCCTCGGGCCGGACCATGACGCTGACGCGTCCGTCGACGCCCGCCGACGGGAAGCGGCCGCCGCAATCGAGCTCGACGACGCCGCCTCTGCGGTGCCCGTCGAACAGGTTGGCCTCCCCGATGAAGTTCGACACGAAGCGCGAGGCGGGGCGGCGATAGATGGTCTCGGGACCGCCTTCCTGGATCACGCGGCCGGCCTCCATGACGACGATGCGGCTCGCGAGCCCCAGCGCCTCCTCCTGGTCGTGCGTCACGAACACGAAGGTGCCCCCGAGCGAGCGGTGGATCCGCCGGAGCTCGACCTGCATGGCCTTGCGAAGCTTGAGATCGAGGGCGGCCAGCGGCTCGTCGAGGAGCAGCACGGCCGGCCGCATCACCAGGGCGCGGGCGAGCGCCACCCGCTGCTGCTGACCGCCCGAGAGCTTCTGCACGGGCCGGGCGGCGAAGTCCTCGAGCCGGACGAGGGCGAGCATCTCGTCGACGCGGCGGTCGAGCTCCGCCCGGGCGGTCCGCTTGAGCATCAGCCCATAGGCCACGTTCTGCCGCACGTTCATGTGCGGAAACAGGCCGTAGCCCTGGAAGACCATGTTGGTGGGGCGCTTCTCCGGGCTGAGACCGGTGACGTCCAGGCCCGCGATCTCGATCCGCCCCTCGCTCGGGACCTCCAGTCCGCCGAGCATCCGCAGCAGCGTGGTCTTGCCGCAGCCGGAGGGCCCCAGGATCGCCAGGAAGTCGCCCGCCTCGATGCTGAGATCGAGCGGGTGGACGGCCGTGACCGGTCCGAAGCGCTTGCAGAGGCCGGACAGGCGCACCAGCGCGGATGTCACAGACGCGCCTCGGGCAGGATCTGTCCGCCGTCGATCACCAGAGCCGTGCCGGTGACGTAGGCCGCGTCCTCCGAGGCGTAGAACGACACGGCCCGGCCGATCTCGTCGGGGGTCGCCAGGCGCTTCATCGGCACGGCGTTCGCCATCGCCACCATGTGCTCCTCCCCCCGCTCGCGGCGAAGGTTGGGCGTGTCGACATTGCCCGGCTCGACCACGTTGACCGTGATCCCGGAGGCGGCGCCCTCGAGGGCCGCCGACCTCGCGAGGCCGACCAGGGCGGCCTTGCTGGACGCGTAGTGGGCGTGCCCCCACCAGGCGACGTGTGGGCCGGTGATCGACCCCGTCAGCACGATCCGGCCGTAGCCCTGCCTTTTCATGATCGGGAAGAAGGCCTGGATGGCCAGGAACGGACCCTTGAGGTTGACGCCGAGGACACGATCCCAGTCCTCCTCGGTAATGTCCTCGATGGCCTGGTCGGGGTAGATGCCCGCCACCTGCACCAGGATGTCGGCGCCGCCGTCCTGCGCGTCGCAGAAGGCCGCCAGAGCCTGCATGTCGGCGCGTCTGGCGATGTCGGCCCGGCGGAACCGGACCTTCCCCGGGAAGGATGCGGCGACGCGCGCGCCGTCCTCGTCCAGCAGGTCGGCCAGGGTCACGGACGCGCCCTCGCGCACCAGGGCGGCGACGATGCCCTCGCCGATCCCCCTCGCCCCTCCGATGACGACGGCCCGTCGTCCGTCCAGCCGTCCAGCCATGCGCAGCACCAACACCGGTTCCCAAGACGCCTTACTGTTTCATAAAAAGAATAGCTCGACTAGCTATTGACATATCTTTTTGCCTGGCATGCATTGACCGGACACGCAGCCGTCCGGTCCGCTGCGGCCGAGCCCAGGGAGCAGGTCATGTCTGCCGCATCGTTTTTCCGCACCACGAGCTTGCCGCTTGCCTCGCGGCGGGAGTTCCTGCAGCGCTCGGCGGCCCTGGGCACCGCGCTGACCGGCCTCGCCCTCTCGGGGTCGCGCGCTTTCGCCAACACGCAGGTCAACTGGCTGGGCTGGCAGGGCTACGACCAGCCGCTCAAGACCGAGAACTTCCTCGCGACGGCGGGGATCGATCTTGCGACCACCTATCTCGCCAACAACGACGAGATCGTCACCAAGCTCGCGGCACGCGCCCCGATCGATATCGTGACGCCCTACATGGGCTACGTTCCCGGCCTGCGCGAAGCGGGGCTCATCCAGCCGATCGACACGTCCAAGGTCCCCAATCTTTCCAAGGTGCTTCCCTTCCTCAGGGACGACAGCAACCTGTTCGTGGACGGCGTCCACTGGTCGGTGCCGATCACCTGGGGCAGCGGCCCGATGGTCTACGACCCGGCCGTGGTGCAGCCGACCTCCTGGTTCGACCTCGAGAAGCCCGAGTACAAGGGCAAGATCGCGATCATGGACGACGCCGTCGGCATGATGCTCACCGCCTCCATCATGGTGTCCGGCGCCAAGGTCGCCTCGCTCGTCACGCCGGCGCAGCTCAAGACCGTGAAGGACTACTGCATCAAGCTCAAGAAGGAGCACGCCCGGGCGCTGTTCCCCTCCTACGGCGAGGCCGCCGACGCCATGGCGCGCGGGGAGGTCGTCATGACGCTCGGCGGCGCCGAATGGCTGCCCTCCATCGTCGCGAACAAGAAGAAGCTGTCCTACCTCTACCCGAAGGAGGGATGTTTCGCCTTCATCGACAGCTACGTGATCCCGAAGTCCGCCCCCAATCCGGATCTGGCCCACGCCATGGCCAACCACATGCTGACGGTGCCGGCGCAGCTGGAGCTGACCAAGAACAACTACGCGGTCGCCACGGACGAGGCCATCAAGGCCCTGACGGGCCCGGTCGCGACCATGTACCCCTACAGCGACATGGCCACCTTCCAGAAGCTGAACCAGTTCTTCCCCATGGCGCCGAGCGAAGGAACGGCCGAGGTCGCGGGCTGGCCCGACTGGCTGGCCGCCTGGCAAGACGTGCTGGCCGCCTGAACCCTCGGGACATCCCATGCGACGATCGTGGGCGACCGCGGTTCTGCTGCTACCGGCCGCCCTCATCTATGGTGGCCTCTTCGTGGCGGCGGCCGCCTACTTCTTCCTGATCAGCTTCTGGAGCGTGAAGAACTACAGGATCGTTCCCGTCTTCACGATCGCCAACTACGTCAAGACGTTCTCGACCTACTGGAGCTCCGCCGCCACGACGCTCCTCATCGCCTTCGTGATCGCCACGGCGGCCACGCTGATCGGCTTCTTCTACGCCTGGCTGGTGCGCTTCCGGGCGGGGCCGCTCGCGCCCGCGATGCTGTTCGCAGCGCTGATCACGCTGTTCGGCGGCTACCTCATGAAGATCTACGCCTGGAAGACGATGCTGGGGGAAGGCGGCGCGATCAATTCGGCGCTGATGTGGCTCGGCGTCATCCGCGCCCCCATCCAGGCCCTGCTCTACTCGCCCACGGCCGTGGTCATCACCCTGACCCACTTCCTCCTGCCCTTCGCGATCCTGCCGATCGTCTCCTCGCTGCGCGGCATCGCGGATGCCGAGATCGATGCGGCCCGCGACCTCGGTGCCACCCCCTACGAGCTTCTGCGGGACATCGTGGTTCCGCGCGCCCGGCCCGGGATCATGGCGGGCTTCGCGCTGTGCTTCCTGATCGCGGTGGGGGACTATCTCACGCCGCTTCTGGTCGGCGGCACGATGGCGATGGTCGGGCAGCTCATCGCCCCGCAGTTCGGGACGTTCTTCAACTGGCCGCTCGGGGCCGCGATGTCGTTCAGCATCCTGGGCCTGGCGCTGCTCGTGCTGGCGATCGTCGGCCTCGCCCTGTCGCGCATCGGGCGCATGGCATGAGGCCGGCCGACATCGCGCTGCGGGGATGCGGCGTCCTCATCGTGCTCTTCCTGCTGTCGCCGATCGTCCTGGTCGTGCTCTTCGCCTTTACGGCGAACACGATCTCGAGCTTTCCGATCCAGGGCTTCTCGCTGCGGTGGTGGCGCGAGATGCTGGCCTTTCAGCCGCTCGGCACGGCGCTCTGGAACAGCGTGGCGATCGGGATCGCGGTGGGGCTGCTGTCCGCCGTCATCGGCACCATGGCGGCCCTGGGGCTGACCCAGGTGACCGCCCGCCGTGCGCAGATCACCATGGCGATGCTGGCGCTTCCGCTCATGCTGCCGCCGCTGTTCGTCGCCGTCATGCTGCTGGTCTGGTATCTGTTCCTCGACCTGCACCTCGGCCTCGTCACCGTCGTGATGAGCCATCTCCTGTTCACGCTCCCCTTCGTCGTCATCGTGATCTATGCGCGGCTCTCCTCCTTCGATTTCCGGACCGTCGAGGCGGCGCGCGATCTCGGCGCGTCCCCCGTCCGCGCCTTCTTCGACGTCACGCTGCCGGTCATCCGCCCCATCGTGGTGGGGGCCGCCCTCATGGCGGTCGCCTTGTCGATCGACGATTTCGTCTTCACCAGCTTCACGATCGGCGGCGGCAACACGGTGCCGATGCTGGTGATGAGCACGTTGCGCACGAGCGTGACGCCGATGACCAATGCGATCGGGACCATGCTGATCGCCATCAGCATCGCCTCGACAGGCTCGGCGCTGTACCTTACCCGGTACCGCGGATGAACAAAGTGCAGCAGCCGATCCCCCGCCTGAACCTCGGTCGTCGCAGGCGCGCGGACGATGTCGCCGACCAGATCGTCCGCCTGATCGAAGCCGGCGAGTTCCCGCCCGAGTCCCAGCTTCCGCCCGAACAGGATCTCGCGGAGCGCTTCGGCGTCGGCCGGCCGGCCGTCCGGGAGGCGCTTTTCCTGCTCCAGCAGCAGGGCGTCGTCACGATCAAGAGCGGCACGCGCGCCCGGGTCGCCTCGCCCTCGGCCTCGATGCTGAACGAGCAGGCGATCGCGCTCGTGGCGCGCATCGCCGGAACGCCCGAAGGCCAGGCCCATATGGAGCAGGTGCGCCTGCTGATCGAGCCGGGGGTGGCCTGGCAGGCCGCGCGCCATGCGACCGACGCGGACATCGCAGGCCTCAAGCAGAAGCTCGACCTCAACGCCGCGGCGGCCGGCACGCCCTCGGAGTTCATCCGGACCGACGTCGCCTTCCACTACGAGCTCACCGTGATCACCCGGAACCCCGTCTTTGCCGCGGTGCACGAGGTTCTGATCGCCTGGCTGATCGATCAGCGTGCGAACACGATCTACATGCCCGAGTCCGACCGCCTGTCGGTCCGCGCCCACACCTCGATCTTCGAGGCGGTGGCGGCGCGCGACCCGATGCGGGCCTTCCACGAGATGGTGGGGCACCTGCGCGTCGTGAGCGAGATGTACAGCGAATCCAAGCGCATCGCCGACGACCTCCTGCGCAAGATGGCCCACGAGGTGTCCGAGCGCGTCGAACGCGAGATGGCGGCCATGTGGGGCGGCGGGGTCCGCACGCTGGGCGTGAAGGACAAAAGTCCCGCCCTCAAGAAGCCGACACGAGGGGAGAGGACATGACAACTCGTTCCATGGCGCTCTACGGCACCGACGAGGTCGCGCCCGAGGAGATCCGTCTCCACGCGGGGCCCCTGTCGGCGATCTTCGTCGGCGGGGCCCTCCGGGATATCCGGCTCTCGGGGACCGAGGTGCTCCGCGGCATCTATTTCCTGATCCGGGACCGCAACTGGAGCACCATGGTCCCGGACCTCGAGGATCTGAAGGTCGACCAGGGGCCGGACTCCTTCGAGGTGAGCTTCCGGTGCCGCGGCGTCACATCGAGCGACAACCAGGGCTTCGTCTGGCATGGGCGCATCCGGAGCGGGCCGGACCACGGCATCCTTTTCGAAGCCGAGGGCGGGTCCGAGGAGGCTTTCACGACCTGCCGCACCGGCTTCGTCGTGCTGCATCCCCTCGAGAACACCGCGGGCAGTCCGGTCGAGATCGAACATTCGGACGGCAGCAAGGAAGCCTCGCACTTCCCCGACCTGGTCGACCCCTTGCAATGCTTCCTGGACGTCGTCGCCCTGACGCACGAACCGCTCCCCGGCCTCAAGGCGACGTGCCGGATGACGGGGGGCGCCTGGGAGTCCGAAGATCATCGCAATTGGCTGGACGCTTCGTTCAAGACCTATTTCCGGGCGCTGTCCTTGCCCTGGCCCTACACGATCCCGGCCGGCGAAACGGTGAGCCAGGCCGTGGCGCTGACGTTTTCGCCGGCGGTCACGGATCGGCGGCCGGCCGGCGATGCGGGCCCGGTCCAGGTCGTCGTCGGCGACAAGAGCGGCACCGCCCTGCCGGCCATCGGACTCGCGGTCGAGCCGCAGGCCATCGCGGAGGCGCTGGCGGCATCCGGGCCGCTGACCTCGACCGGGTGCCAGCATCTGACCTTCAGGGTCAGGACGGACGGCGCCGATCTCACGGGCGTCTTCCGGCAGGCCGCGAGGCTGGTCCGCGCCGTGGGCGCCGCAGCCCATCTCGAGATCGTCGTCTCGGACCGCGGCCCGGCGGAGCTGGAGCTCGACCTCGTCGCCCTCGCGGCCGCCTCGGCCGGCTTTCACCCCGCGAGCGTCGCGGTGTCGCCGGCGATCGACCTGAACTCCTTTCCGCCCTCGGTCGACCGGCCCCCGAGCCAGCCGCTGCGGGGCGTGTTCGACGCCGCGCGGCATGCCTTTCCGGGTGTCCCGATCGGCGGCGGCATGCTCAGCTTCTTCGCCGAACTCAACCGCCGCCGCCCCCCGGTCGACCGCGTCGATTTCGTCCAGCACGGCTCGGCCTCGAACGTCCATGCGGCCGACGACCGGTCGATCATGGAGACGCTGCAGAGCCTGCCGCACGTGTTTCGGTCGACGCGCGCTTTTGCGGCCCACACGCCCTACAGGATCAGCACGGCCAACATCGGCCTGCCGTTCAACCCCTACGGCGCGGCCACGACCCCCAATCCGCACGACCTGCGCCGGACGATGGTGCAGTCCGACCCGCGTCAGCGCGGCCTGTTCGGCGCGGCCTTTGCGGCCGGCTACCTCATCCGCGCCGCGCTGGGCGGCATCGAGGCCGTGACCTTGATGGCGCCGACGGGCCCCTTCGGCATCCTCGGCGACGCGGGTCCCCGGCCCGTCCACGCGGTCGTCCAGCTCTTCGCGCGGCTCGCGCGAACGGCCGTGCTACAGACGGCCTCGTCCGATCCGCAGAGCGTTCTGGCCCTGGCGGCGGAGCACGAGGGGCGCCGAACCCTCGTCGTCGTCAACCTGACGGCGGGCACCAGGCAGGTGGCGGTCTCCGGCTTGAGCCCGGCCTCCGTGTCCGTCCTCGACGAGGACAGCGGAGCGTCGTTCGCGGCACGCGCCGTCGCGACATCGCTCGACCTGCCGGCCTATGCGGTCGCCTGCCTGGAGGCCTGACCGGTGACGATCGTCGTGATCGGCGCGGGAGCCGTCGGGACCGCCACGGCGTGGTATCTCTCCCAGGCGGGCCACACGGTCGCGGTGGTCGAGCGCCAGCCCGCCGCCGCGCTCGAGACCAGCTGGGGCAATGGGGGCGTGATCCACGCGAGCGAGGTCGAGCCGTGGTCGCAGCCCGGCATGCCGGGCAAGATCCTCGGCTGGATGGGCAAGGAGAACGCGCCGCTGCTCCTGCGCTACGGCGCCATCCCGCGCATGTGGCGCTGGGGTCTCGCATTCGCGCGGAACTGCACGACCGAGCGGTTCCGGGCCAACTCTCTCGCCAATCTGGACCTCGCGCTTCTCTCGCTGCGATCCCTGCAGGAGATCGGTGCCTCAACCGGCATCGACTACGACCGCGCCACCAACGGCGTGATGAAGATCTATCGCGACCAATCCTCGCTGGACAAGGCCGACGAGGCGAGCGCCTGGCTGGCCCGCCATGGGCTCCTCTACGAACGCGTCACGACCGCGGAGGCCGTCGCGCGGG
>CAXUMV010000029.1:0-2257 GCA_964252065.1 uncultured Lichenihabitans sp. | reverse complement strand
GCCCTCTACTTCCCGCGCGACGAAGTCGGGGACTGCAACAAGTTCACCCAGGGGCTGGCGGCGGCCTGCCAGGCGCGCGGGGTCGCCTTCCACTACGGGACGAGCGTGACCGGGCTCGACGTCGCGGGCGGGCGGGTCAGGGCGGTCCGGATCGGCGCGCAGCGCATCGCGGCCGATCAGGTCGTGGTGGCCATGGGCAGCTTCTCGGCCCCGCTGATGAAGGCCCTCGGCCTGCGCGTGCCGATCTACCCGGTCAAAGGCGTCTCGATCACGGTCCCGCGAGGCGGCTGGAACAGCGCGCCGCGCATGCCCGTCATCGACGACAGCAAGCTGTTCGGCCTCGTGCCGATCGGCGATCGGATGCGGATCTCCGGCTCGGCCGAGATCGCCGGCTTCGACATGGTCCCGGCGCCCGAGCGGGCCGCCGCCATCGTGGCCAACGCCGGCTTCACGTTTCCGGGCCTGACCGAGCTCTACCGGCCCGAGTCGGCCCGGATCTGGGCCGGGCTCCGCCCCGTGACGCCCGCCGGCACGCCGATGATCGGACCCACGGCGCTTCCGGGGATCTGGATCAATGCCGGTCACGGCCACCTCGGCTGGACGCTCGCCTGCGGCTCGGGCCGGGTCCTGGCAGCGCTGATCGACGGCCAGGACCCGGGGGTCACCCCTCAGACCCGGCGCGCGCTTGCGGCCCAGCATCCGGGTCATAGGCAGGCGGCGTGAAAGCGGCGATCGACGTCGGCGGTCCCGCACTGCCCTGAGGCCCCGGATCGTCGGCGAGGGCGGCCTGTTCGGCCGTCAGGACATCGACATGGTCGAGCCGACGATCCGCGCCTTGCGGGCGAGCGGCTTCGACCTGGAGGGCCCCGTGCCGGGCGACACGGTCTTCGTGAAGCTGCATGCCCGGCAGTACGACGCCGTCGTCGCCATGTACCACGACCAGGGCCACATCCCGGTCAAGCTCCTGGGCTTCTCGGTCGATCCCGAGACCGGCAAGTGGAATGCGCTGAGCGGCGTCAACGTCACGCTCGGCCTGCCGATCATCCGCACCTCGGTCGACCACGGCACGGCCTTCGACATCGCCGGCAAAGGCATCGCCAGCGAGACCAGCCTCATCGAGGCCATCGACCTCGCCATCGCCCTGGCGCGGGCGCGGCACGGGTCTTCGGTCGAAGCGGCCTGACCGCGGCGAATCCAGGCCGCGACCGTCAGCGGCGCGGACGCCGCTGACCTTGCGGGAGGGCGGGTTGCCCTCGTCCGCTGTCGTCAGACCTGCCTCAGAACTGTTCCTTGCCGAACAGCTCCTTGGCGTTGGACTGGTCGATGCGCTGGCTCGGGACCACCACGTTGCGGGACACCTCGGTCGCGCAATCGATGAGGATCTGCTTGGCGAGCTCGAGGGCCTGGGCGGCGCCCGTGGGATAGGTGTAGGTGGCGGCCCACTGGCCGTCCGCGACCGAACGCATGCCGCCCGAGGGGCCGGGCAGCCCGTCCGTGCCGATGATCTTGATGTCCGTCTTGCCCGCCTGCTTGGCCGCGATGTAGGCGCCCGCAGCCGCAAGATCGTTGCTCGTGTAGACGAGCTTGATGTCGGGATGCGCCTGGAGCATGGCCGAAAAGACCGTCACGGCCTTGTCCTCCATCCAGTCGACCGGCTGGACGGCGACGAGCTTGATCTTCGGGTTCGTCGCGATGCCGGCCTTGAAGCCTTCGAGCCGCTCGATGGCGGGAGAGGAGCTCGGCAGCCCTTCCAGGATCGCGGCCTCGCCGCCGTCCGGCAGCAGCGTCTTGCCCGCCCATTCGCCGGCGTCCTTGGCGATCAGGCGGTTGTCGCCGCCCACGAAGGCCGTGTAGTCGTCGCCGGTCGTCTTGCGGTCGAGCTCGATCACCGGCACGCCCGACTTGTAGACCCGCGAAACCACGGGGGTCAGCGGCGCCGCCTCGAAGGGCGAGATCATCAGCAGGTCGACCTGCTGGGTCGTGAAGTTCTCGACCTGGGACACCTGCGTATTCACGCTGGCCTGCCCGTCGGCGATGACGAGCTTGAACTTGGGATAGTTCTTCACCAGGCGCTCGAGCTCGTGGTTGACGTGCTCGCGGTAGGGCTCCTTGAAGTTCGCCTGGCTGAAGCCGATCGTGTAGTCGTTGTTCGGCCCGCAATCCTTGGCGAGCGGCTTGCCGGCCGCGAACGCGCTCGAGGCCAGGGCCGTGCCGGCCAGAAGGGCCGCGGCCTGCCAGATGATGTTCATCGTATCCT
>CAXUMV010000028.1:0-16833 GCA_964252065.1 uncultured Lichenihabitans sp. | reverse complement strand
GTGTCCGGCTCGGCCTCAAGGGCGGTCGGCTTGCCGTCGGTGTTGCGGGTGATGGCGACCTTCACCTGGTCGGTCAGGCCCTGGTTGAGCTGCGGCTTCAGCATGCCGGCATAGCGCAGCTTCGTGCTGACCGCCTGGAGCTGCGCCCGGGTCGAGGCGAGCTTGGCCGTGGCGTCCGAGAGCTCGTTCAGCGCGTCCATGCGCCGGACGTCGCCCAGCCGCTCGAGGCGGCGGTTCAGCTCGCCGGTGTCGCGCTCGACAGCGCCGAGTGAGGCCGTGGTCTGCAGCGCCCGGGTCGAGGACTGCAGCACCGTGCGCCGCGCCTCGGACAGGGTCGGCAGCGCCACCGCCCCCTTCTTGAACAGGTCCTCGAGGCGATTGAGGTCGGCGGTGTCGATCTTGACGCCCTCGTTGTCCTTGACGGCCTGCTGGTTCAGGATGTCGGTCCGGCTCGTCTCGCGACCGACGGAATCCTTGAGGTAGGCGAGCTCCTTGGTGTAGTCGAGCGCCCGTGCCGCCATCAGCTGCTGCTCGGCCGCCACGATGTCGTCGCGGAGCTTGGGGGCAACGGGGAGATTGCCGAGGAGCTTGGCGTCGATCTCGCCGCGTCCCTCCGCCTCCGCCTGGAGGCGCGCGACGCGGATCTGCGTCTTGGCCAGGGTGACCGCCAGGTCGTTGTACTGCCCCGTCAGCTCGACGACCTGCGTCACGGGATTGTCGCTCTTGGTCCGCGCGAGGCCGAGCCCGCCGGCCAGCGCCACGGCCTGGCGCACCGTGATCCCGGGCCTGAACGCGACCTCGCCCGGCTTGGCGACGTCGCCGTCGATGTAGAGCGGGCGGTACTCGGCGACCGTCAGGGTGAGCTGAGAGGGCGCGATGATCACCGGCACCTGACGGCCGTCGGCGAGCCGCCGCATGAGATCCCGGGTGGGCAGGATGGCCGACACCTTGGCCTTGGCCTCGGTGAGGCTCGATCCCGCGACCGGGACCTCGCCCGCGAGCGGCAGGTTCACGTTGCCGTCGGCATCGACGGTCGCGCGGGTGTTGAGGTCGGGCATGCCGATGATGCTGAGGCCCAGGACGTCGCCCGGCCTGATCTTGTAGTCCGCCCAGGCCGCCTGGGCCGTGACCCCGAGGCAGAGGGCCAGTCCGGCGAGCCGACCGGCCTGCCGCGGCGCGGACGCAGCGAAAACGAACATGACGGTCCTTTCTGGTGCCGGCGACCCCTCGGCCGGCAGGTTGTCATGGCAGAGACCACGTGGCCGTCCATCAACCTTATGATTGAGGCGATCCTGCGTAGCATAATCGGCGCCACCCGGCGTGGCGGCGGCAGCGGATAGTTGGCGTTCACGTTAACGTCGGCGGCCCTTGGCGCAGGCCCGTGCCGCGTTAAGCCTGGCGAGGGTTGGCGGGGGCCGCGGCTGTCGGCAGGGGCCGCGATGGCCTATGCTCCGACGGCCTTCCCCGAACGCCATGGCCGATCGCCGATGTCTGGTCCCTCGAGCAAAGTCTTCCCGGTGCTGCGGACGTGGCCCGCGGCGCCCCGCGGCGTGGTCTTCGGCATCCTGTGCGTCGTGGCGGCGGCCTATCTCACCGCGTTCCTCGTCATCAACCGCAACGGTTACGGCGAGAACCTCGACAACTATCTGATGCTGCGCGCCTGGCAGATGATGGCCGGCCGCGGCGTCTACGTGCCCTCGCGGTTCCAGGGCAACGTCCCGTCGGAGCTGTCGCTCGGTTTCCTCGCGTCCTGGTTCGGGCCGACCGGCGCCAACGCGCTGAGCCTCGTCCTCTCCCTGGTCGCGCTGGCGGCCTGCTACGCCCTTTTCGCGGAGTTCGGCACCACCCGCGCGGGGACCGCGCTGGCGGTCGCGACCATCGCCGTGAACCCCATCTGGGTGAACGCGGCCTCGACCTCGATGGACTACCTCCATCCGCTCGCGCTGTTCCTGGTCGGCATCCTTTGCCTGCGGCGGAACCTGCCCGTCCTCGGCGCGATCCTGCTCGGGGTCGCGGCCGGGTGCCGGATCAGCTACGCGCCGCTCGGGCTCGTGGCCCTCGGCCTCACCTTTGCCCTACGCAGCGGACGACCCGACCGGATCGTCCTGCTCCAGGCCGTGGCCGCCTTCTTCGCCGTCGCAGGACTGCTCTTTCTCCCCGTCTTCATCTTCTCGCACCTGACCCTCGCGTTCCTCGATTCGGCGTCGCCGAACTGGCAAGGGCTGCCGGGGCTGCTGGCGCGCGGGGTCTACAAGCACCTCTACCTCTACGGCCTGCTGGGCAGCGGGCTGGTCGTGGCCTATCTCGGCACCCAGGCGGTGCGGGCCGTGCGGTCGCGCGGCGCGGCGGCACCGGGCCACCCGGCGCTGCGGGTTTTCGTCTGGATCTGCATCGCAACGATCATCGCCCACGCCCTCCTGTTCTTCTACATCCCGATCCGGATCGAGTACCTGCTGCCGAGCCTGATCGGCGTCGCGGGCCTGCTCATCGCCTGCCGGGCCTCGACGGCCGTGATGGCGGGCCTCATGGTCCTGCAGGTGCTCTACTGGTTCGTCAGCATCGATCTCATCGACGTGGATCACCGCTATGCCGACCCCTGCGCCGCCGTGCAGGCCGTGGCGGCGCGGTTCTCGCCTCACTTCACCGAAGGTGTCCTGCTGCCCCGCTTCCGGCAGGATACGATCGAGGCGACCTGCATGCCGGTCCGCCTCATCGAGCGGCCCGCCGATGTCCACGACAGGCTGCCGCGGCCCGAGGCCACCCGGCGTCGTCTTCGCGAGCGCAGCGACGCGATCCATGGCGGGGCATTCCCACCGGTGCCTGGATCGCCACGGCGCTGACGCGCCTCGCGATGACGGGCCAGGAGAGATTCAGCTCGATGCAGGAGCATCTGAAGCACGGCGCCAGAGTCGCCGGACCTGCTCAGTCCTCCTGCGACTTAGCCAGCGCAATCGCGCCGTCGAACGCATCGAGGACGTCCTTGTGCTTGCGGCCGGGCATGTCGTTCCACACCTCGAGGTCATGGCCGATGACCCGGCCGACCAGGGCTCTGGCCTCGACCGATCCGCGCAGCGGATGCTCGGTGGTGTAGATTGCGCCCGAACAGCAGAAACGGACCGCGTCCGGGCTCTGGCTGTCGACGATGCGGCCCGCAGCGTCCCGGGCATAGGCGTCCTGCGTCCACACGTTGCGCTTGGCCAATAATCCGCGCGCCCGTTCCAGATGCTCCGCCGTCGACTGCGGCGCGCCGGCGGGCGGGGACATCGCTTGATCGGCGAGGGCCGACGAGGCCTGCCGAGCGCTGAAGGTCCGAGTCAAAGCCTGCACCGGTATTAACGCAACCTTCATGATTTGGGCGAAATCGAGGTGAAACGCGCTATGTTGTGAGGCGTGCGATGAGTTCCGTCGCATGTCGCAGTCCCTTCTCGGCAGGATCGACGGATTGATCGAACACGGGTGTTGAGTTGCGACAGGCGACGACGAGTCTCCAAACCACCTATGGCACGGTCTTGGTTAATTAAAAGGAAATACAATTTGCGTCAGTGCGTCAAAAGGCCCGAGCCGTTGGCGATTGTTGTCGCTTATCGTGCTTCGATGGCTTGCGATCGGCTTGAGGAGACCCGCCGATCGGGGTCTGACAGCTTCGCCTGGTCCTACGGACATGAGTGAGCGGACGAGGGGCCGGCCGCCCGGACGGCGGGCTGTCGACCCGGCCGGACGCGAGCGCCTCTTGGGCGCCACGCGGGCCATGATGCGCGCGAAGACGCCCGTCCGGCTGCACCGCAAGCAGATCGCGGACGCGGCCGGCGTCGCGGCGGGCCTGGTCACCTATTACTTCACGGACGAGGCAAGCCTGGTCGAAGCGGCCGCCCGCCCGATCATCGACGCCTATCTGCAGCGCCTCAAGGCGACGCTGGAAGACCTGACCGACTTGCAGGCTGCACTGCGGCGTCTCGTCCTGCTGCTGCTCGAGATCAGCCGGGACAACGGGCAGCTGCTCGACAACTACATCGTCTACATGAAGCACAACAATGTGCCGCACAAGGCGGACATTCTCGTCAGCTCCTATACGGAGATCAACCGCTTCTTCGAGATCGGCGAAGAGCGGAAGTTCTTCGTGCCTCGCAACAAGGCGTTCATGTCGACGGTGTTGTGGGGCATCTGCAAGACCGTGGCGCAGCTTCCCGAACTCGCGGCCTTCGTGCAGGGCGACGGCGCGGGACGGGAGGACCAGGTGGCCGAGCTGATGGCCGACATGATCGTCGGTCTTGTGGTGGCAGCCCTGCGGCCGACGGAGCGCGATGCCTGACGCGCCGCCTGCCCCTCAGGCGCCGATCCGGTGCCCGGTCAGGCTCTCGAGAGCCTTGAGGCGCGCCGGGGCGCCCGGCAGGTCGCGCAAGGTGCGGTCATATTCCCAGACCTTCGCGGCCACCAGGAAGCGGTACCAGAAGCCCTGGAGGAAATGGTAGATGAGCCCCTGCGGTCCATCCAGGAAGCCGAGCTGGAACAGGTAGCGCAGGACGAAATAGCCCAGAGGGCCGCACCATAGCGGCAGGTGGTTGTAGAGCCGCTCCTTGACCACGCGCTTGCGCGCCGCCTGTGCCGAGGCCGCTCCGGTGAAGACGGCATCGTCCGACACGCCCAGCTGGTAGCGCGTGGCGAGGACGTCGATCGCCTCGCGCGTCGCGTATTTGTTGTGCTTGTCGGTGAAGTACGTGATGTCGTTGATGTTCTCGTCCGAGAAGTCGTGCTCGAACGTGACGGACCGGCCGTGCAGCAGCACCATGTGCTCGTCCATCCAGCGCTGCTCGATGCGGGCGCAGCCCTTGCGCCAGATGCGCAGGAGCACCAGCGGGTAGCGGCCGCCATGCCGAATCCAGCGCCCAAGGAAGACGTGCCGGCGCTTGAGGTTGACCCCGGTCACCTCCGGGGTCAGCCCCGGCAGGCGCCTGCGGATCTCCTCCACCAGGGCGGGGGTCAGCGTCTCGTCGGCGTCGAGACGCATCACCCACGGGGCGTCGATCGGCAGGTTGTCGAGCGCCCACTGATATTGCTGGGCATAATTGACGAAGCGGTGCTGCACCACGCTCGCGCCGGCCGCCCGGGCGAGATCCGGCGTCCCGTCGGTCGAGAAGCTGTCGACCACGAAGGCGGTCGCGCCGAGCGGCTGCAGCGAGCGCACCGCGCGCTCGATGTGGGCGGCCTCGTTGAAGGCCAGGATCACGACCGCGAGGTCGGTCATGGCGCGGCCGCCGGCGGAAGGGTCGCGCTGCGTCTCACGTGGCGGCTCGCACGACGCCCTCGAAGTCCTTCAGGAAGGTCGTCGCGACCGACTCGCGCGTGTAGCGGCGCGCCGTCTCGACGCCGGAGCGGCCCAGCCTGTCGCGCAGGGCGGGATCGCCGAGCAGCAGGCGAAGCTTGGCCGCAAGATCGGTGCCGGTCGCATCATTCTCGCTGAACGTCAGTCCGTTCTCGCCGTCCTTGATGTAGTCCTTGAAGCAGTCGAGCGAGGACAGCACGATCGCGCAGCCGCACGCCATGGCTTCGACCGGCGCCAGCGGCAGGGCCTCGCCCTTGGCGGCGATCGAGGGATACACGAAGATGTCGCTCTGCTTGAAGCGCTGGGCGAGCTCCACTTCCTTGAAGATAGGTCCGGCGAAGGCGAGGGGCGCCTGCAGGCTCGCGGCCAGGGCCGTGAGCTCGGCCAGGAACGCATCGCCATCGCCCCCGAGCCTGACCTCGTGGGGTCCCACGATCGTCAGCCGCCAGTCCGGGTAGTCGCGGCACACCAGCGCGAAGGCGCGGATCAGGATGTCGATGCCCTTCTCGCGCGCCACGCGCCCGACATACACGATCTCCTTGGCGCGCGGGCCGCGGTCCGGCGACAGCGCCTGGGCGAAGACGGTGCTGATGGCGTTCGGAATGGAGGTGACCAGCCGCTTGACCGACGGGGACTGCTGCACGATCGCGCGGGCCACATGCGAGGACACGGCCTGCATGCGGTCGACCCGGCGGTAGAAGGCCATCTGGTGCTTCGGAAACCGGGCGATGCTCATGTAGATCTTGCCGGCCCGCGCGCGCGGGATGATCAGCGGCAGGGAAACGCTGTTCGTGATGGTGATGTCCGAGACCGGCAGGGCGCGGCAGACCCGCAGCGAGAAGACCACGTCGAGCATACGGTAGGCGAGCTTGAGCTTGGGCGAATTGGTCGAGCGCACGCGGATGAAGCGGACGCCGTCGATCACCTCCTCGTCCGGGGTGCCCTCGAACTGGCGGGAGATCAGCGTCACCTCGTGGCCGCGGGCCGCGAACTCGGTGCAGAGATTGAGCCAGATCCGCTCGACGGAGCCGCCGCGGATGGGAGGCACCGGCAGAAAGGGTCCAAGAACACAGGTGATGCGCATACGAGCCTCGCTCCACGGGTCGTCGGCACCCGTGGACTGATCGACGAAACGCCGGGAACTGACGGCTCCGGACATGTCGGCCGGCGAGAGCCCCGCTTCGTCCGGCGTCGCGTCCGGTCCGAGAGGGCGTCGCCGCCGCCTTATGGCCGATCCTCGTGTCCGAGGCGAGCCGGCTCCGGCGCCAGAACGGTCAGGTAGCCGATTCCGGCGCGGTCCGCCACTTGCGTTGTTTCACAGGGTTAGCGGGGTTGCCGCGGTAGACGGTCCATGGCGCAAGGTCGGAGAAGGCGCAGCCGCGGGCCCCCAGCACACAGCCGTCGCCGACCCGCACGCCGGGCCCCACGAAGGCCTCGGCCGCGATCCACACGTCACGGCCGATGACGATCGGGCGGGCGATGAGCTGGAAGGCCCTGTCGCCGATGTCGTGCGTGCCCCCGCAGAGGACCGCGCGCTGGGAGATCACGGTCCGGTCGCCGATCGCGATCAGCGCCATGTTGTAGCAGTCGACGTTCGGCCCGAGGGAGGCGTTGCGGCCGAGCTCGAGGTTACGCGGCAGCCAGATGCGAGTGGAGGCCGCGACCGCGGCGCCCGGCGCCATCCGGGCCCCGAAGGCCTTGAGGAGGAGGACGCGCCAGGGGCTCAGCCCGGGCGGCGTCCAGGCCGCAAGGAGAAGCCAGGACAGCCGCCAGAGGATCCGGTGCAGCCGGTTGGCGAGGCTGAAGCTCGGCGTTCCGGCTTGCGAGCGGGACAGCGGGGCATCGGCGGCCTTCATGCGCGCGACAGGCCGTCGCCGAGCGGCGCGTGCGCCGTGGCGGGCCCGGCGCGCAGGCCCTCGGCCACCGCCTCGTAGACCCGGTCGACCGTGATGGTCGAGATAGGCCCGGACGGGTAGAGAATCCGGTGCCGCTCGCCATAAGGATACCACTTATGCGGCCGGTTGAGATCGCTGAACACGCCGACGCAGGGCACGGCGCTGGACGCGGCCAGGTGCAGCGGCCCGCTGTCGTGGCCGGCGAACAGCCGGGCCTGGCCGAGCGCCGCCGCCGTCCCCCGGATGGAGAGCTTGCCGCAGATATTCAGCATGTGGGTCGGCCGGATCGACACGATCTCGGCGGCCCGCGCGATGTCGGAGGGGGCGCCGACTACCACCCATCGCAGGTCGTCGAAACGGCGCGTCAGCTTGGTCAGCAACGCGGTCCAGTTGGCATGGCCCCAGTCGTTGACCTCCGCCTTGCCGCCCATGTTGATCGCCACGAAGGGCCGCCCTTCGAGCGGGCCGAGCGCCTGGGCGGCCTCCTCGGTCTCCTTTGGGGTGAGGCCGAGGCGCCACTGGGCGGGGTCGTCGAGGTCGACGAGGCCGAGCGGGGACAGGCAGCGGGCGAGGCGCGCGCACTCGTACTCCTCCTCCCCGTCCGACCCGACGCGGTTGTTCATGAGATCGGGGTGGGACGGCGCGCCGATCACCCGGCTGATCCCACAGGCCCGGAAGAAGGCGAGATCGCGCCGGAGCGTGGGGGCGCCGCGCGTCGCCGCGAGATAGACCAGCGCTTCGGGCCGCAGGCGACGGAGCTTGAGCCAGAGCGCCGCCAGGACCTTGGGCGAGCGGGTCCCGACCTCGTACTCGACCGCATCGTGCACGAGATCGCTGCCCCGCAGGATGTCCAGCATCCGCGGCGCGGCCGTCGAGACCGGCTTGTTGGTCAGCAAGATCCGCTCGGCATCGGGGAAGCTGTCCCGGATTTTGTGCAAGCAAGGCAGCGAGACGATGGTATCGCCGAGGCTGCCGAGGCGGTAGATCAGGACCCGTCTCATGCTGTCGTCACCTCGCAGGGGAACTGGGCCCGCACGTCGCATCGGGATCGAATCGAGTTCGGCAGTCTTACCTGCCGCCAAGCTGCCATCAAGGTTAATAAAACGAGCATCAACGGTCGGCCAGAGTCCTGCGGGACCATCAGTGATCCAATGAACATTGATGTCGCTTAGATTATCAAGACCCGTAAAGCGAGGAACGCCGTGAAGAACAGAGGAGCCAAAGCAAGTTCAGGTTAATTTCAGGAGGGAGGGGCGGCAGTTCCGATCGTGCCCCTCGGCGGCACATGGGGATGCTAGAAGATGGGGAGAAGTCCGCCCGACCTCGCGGAGGCGAGCCACGCTTTGCGAGACCGGCTGACGCTGCTATGCCTGTGCCCATCGATCGCTTTCATCCATGCTCCATGACATTCGCCGGCGCCCTGCCCCGCCGACCGCGGCGGCCTGTCCCCCACGCTCGCCCGAGCCGTCCGGGCCGGCTGCCTTGAAGATCGTGCAGGTCTGCATCGGCCGGTTCCACCACTTCCATCTCGCGCGGCAGCTGGAAGGGTTCGGCCGTCTCGACGGCATCTGGACCGGCTACCCGCAGTTCAAGCTGCGCGACGAGACCGGCATCCCGCGGGAGAAGATCCACAGCTTTGCGGCGCTGCAGACGCTCTACATGGCCTGGCCGCGTCTTCCCGTGGTCGGCCGGTCGGTCGCGGCCCAGCGGGAACTGACCTGGCTCGCCCAGGACAGCCTCGACCGCAGGGTCGCCTGGTCGCTGCGCGAGCCGCGCATCCTGGTCGCCCTGTCGGGCCAGGGCGCCCGTTGCGGGCGGCGGGCCAAGGCGCTGGGCGGCCGCTACGTGTGCGACCGCGGCTCCTCCCATATCCGGGTGCAGGACCGCCTCATGGGCGAGGAGCATGCCCGCTGGGGCATGGACTACCGGCCGATCGACCGGCGGATCGTCGACAAGGAGGAGCGCGAGTATGACGGCGCCGACCTGATCACGGTCCCCTCGGGCTTTGCGGAGCGCTCCTTCATCGAGAGCGGCGTGCCGGCCGCAAAGCTCCGGCGCATCCCCTATGGCGGACGACTGGACCGCTTCAAGCCGCAGGGCAGCCCGGCCCGGGACAGCTTCCAGGTCCTCTTCGTGGGCCACGTGTCCCTGCGCAAGGGCGTGCCCTATCTCCTGGAAGCCTTCGCGCGCTTCGATCATCCCAACAAGCGGCTCCGGCTGATCGGCAGCGTGGATCCGGCGATCGAGCCGCTGCTGGCCAAGCTGCCCTCCGAAGAGGTCGAGTTCCTCGGTGCCGTTCCCAACACCGACCTTAGCCGACACTACAGCGAATCGCAGGTGCTCGTGCTGCCGAGCATCGAGGAGGGCCTCGCGATGGTGATGGCCGAGGCCATGGCATCGGGCTGTCCCGTGATCGCCAGCCGGAACACCGGCGCGGAGGATCTCTTCACCCATGGCGAGGAGGGCCTCATCGTGCCGATCAGGTCGAGCGAGGCCATCCTGGAGGCCTTGCAGCGCCTGGCCGGCAGTCCGCACGAGACGGCCGAACTCCGGCACAAGGCGGCTGCCCGGATCAAGACCATCGACGGCTGGAACGGCTATGGCGGGCCCTGCTCGACAGCCTCGATCCCCAGGGCGGCACGCCCGCATGAGCGGCCCGACGACGATCGTCGGGGCAGCGGCCCGCCCGACGACCCGATAGCAGCCAGGCCCGATGACCCCGCTCAGCATCCTCTACGTCGGACCCGACTCCGGCACCTCGCGCCACCGCTTCGCCGCGCTCAAGCGGCTCGGGCACGAGATGCGCCTGCTCAACCCCCTGCCGGCCCTCGGCGGGCCGCGCCGCATGTCGTGGGGCTTCAAGGCCGGCTATTGGGGCCTCGAGCGGCGCATCGGGCGCGAGCTCCTCGCCGAGCTCGGCGATGCCCGCTTCGACGTCATCTGGGTCGACAACGGCGAATGGATCGGACGCAGCCTCGCCGAGGCCCTGAAGCAGCGGACGCGCTACATCCTCAACCACAACCTCGACAACCCCTTCAGCACCCGAGACGGCTGGCGCTGGCGGCTGTTTCTCGACTCCCTGCCGGTCTACGACCTCTTCGTGACGCCGCGCGAGTCGAGCCGGGCGGCCGCCCTCGCCAAAGGCGCCAGGCGGGCGATCGCCCTCATGTTCACCGCCGACGAGGTGGTGCACCGCCGCAGGTCGCTGAACGCCGAGGAGCGGGTCTCCTTCGGGTCCGAGGTCGCCTTCGTCGGCACCTGGATGCCGGAGCGCGGCCCCTTCGTGCAGCGGCTGCTCGAGCGCAAGGTGCCGCTGCGCATCCTCGGTCCCCGCTGGGCGAAGGCGCCTGAATATCCGGCGCTCGCCCCTTACATCACGACCTACACGCTGCTCGACGACCATTACGTGAAGGCGATCTCGGGGACCAAGATCGCCCTCGGCCTGCTGTCCCTCGGCAACCAGGACCTGCACACGACGCGGAGCCTCGAAATCCCGGCCATCGGGACCGTGCTCTGCGCCCCGCGCACCGCCGATCACGAGGCGCTCTACCGGGACGGGGTGGAAGCCGTGTTCTTCGACAGCCCCGACGACTGCGCGGACCAGTGCCTCGCCCTCCTGGCCGATCCGGCGCGGCGCGTGGCGATCGGCGAGGCGGGCCACGCCAGGGCGCTGTTCAACCAGAGGTTCAACGAGCCGTTCTGCGCCGAGGTGCTGGCCGCGGTCATGGAGGGCCCGCCCCGACCGGCGACGCCGTGAGGGCCGCATCGCCCTGCACGCCCGCCTCGCGGGCGAGCAGCGCCAGAAGCTCCATCGACATGCGCTCGAGCTCGAACCGCTGCACGAAGCAGGCCCGGGCGTCGGCCGCCATGCGGCTGCGGGCGTCCTCGGACAAAGCCGCCATGCGCCCCAGCCCCTCCCCGACGCCCGCTTCGTCGTCGGCGACCACGACCCCGGCCCGGTCGGCGTCGATCTCCCGCCAGATGTTCACCTTGTGGGTGATCAGCACGGGCGTGCCGTAGGCGAGCGCCTCGGCGATCGCGATCCCGAAATTCTCCTGGTGCGAGGGCAGGGCGAAGAAGGCTGCGCCCCGGAAGGCGCCCGCCTTGGCGTCGCCCGTCAGCATGCCCGGCCACTGGATGCGGGCGGCGACGCCGAGCTCCCCCGCCAGGCGCTCGAGGTCGCGCCGCAGGCCGACCTGGTCGGGACCGGCGATCACCAGATCGAGGTCGGGGTGGTCGGCCGCCTGCCGCGCAAAGCCGCGGATCAGGAGATCGACCCCCTTCTTGGGATGGATGCGGCTGAGGAACAGCACGAACCGTCGCCCCTCGACGGTCGGGACCTTGGCCAGGAAGGCACGGCGGCTGCGGTCGGGGTCGTCGGCGACGTCCCGGGCTCCGAGGCCGACCACGAGCCCCCGCGCGCGGTAGGGCCTGAACGAGCGGCCCGCGAGGTCGCGCTCCTCCTCGGTCGTGAAAAGGACGCCCCGGGCGTCCCGCAGCACGCGGCGTTCGAGCAGGAGCCAGAAGAGGGCCTTGAGCCGGGCCTTGAGCGGGTAGGCGACGATGAACCAGGGGTCCAGCATGCCGTGCGTGAACGCGAAATAGGGCGTCGCGCGGCCCCGCAGTCCCCGCCAGGCGCCGAGCGAGGCGTAGTTCCACAGGCCATGCACGAGGATGGCATCGTAGTCCGCCGCATGCCGCCGCAGCCACGGCGCGAGCCGCCGGCTGTAGCCGTAGCCCCGGCCGAGGCGCCCGGCCAGTCCCCTGCCGCCCTGCCCGAGCGGGAAGACCGTGAGCGTAGCGCTCCTCACCCATGGCGCGTCCGGCTCGTCGAGGGAGGCGATGTGGCTCGTATGCCCGTGCCGGACCCAGACCTCGGAGGTGGCGTTCACCATCTCGATGGGCCCGCCGCCGCGCGGATCGACGGACGCTATGACGTGCAGGACCCTCACGCGCCTGACCTTTGCCCGTCCGGCGGCATGCCGCCCTCGCCGCGGTGTTCCATCCGGCGGCCGGTCCCTAGCGCGTCGAGCCTGTCACAGCGGGATGCTGCGCACGGCATGCTTCATGAACCTTTGTGCCTCATGATGCATCTTCATCCCATTCTGAAGCAGATGTGGCCGCGGGCCCTCGGCGCGACCGCCTATCCGCGGCTCGGCGACGACCACGTCCTCTATGTCGTCGGCGACATCCATGGCCGCGCCGATTGCCTCGAGCGCGCCCACCGGTCCATCGATCGCGATCGGCGCCTGGTCGGCGATGGTCGGCCCTCCACCGAAATCTATCTCGGCGACTACGTCGACCGGGGCCCGCGGTCCGATCGCGTCGTCGACCTTCTGCTGGCCCGAAGCCGGTCCACGTCGACCGTCTTCCTGCGCGGCAACCATGAGATCATGATGACGGCCGTGCTCGAGGGCCAGATGTCGCTGGACGCCTGGCGGCCCTTCGGCGGCGCCGCGACCCTGCAGTCCTACGGCTTCACCCGCGACGAACAGCGCCACGACGGTCCGTGGACCGAGGCCATGCAGGCCCGCATCCCCCAAGCCCATCGGGCGTTCCTCGGCGGGCTGGCCGACTACCACAGGCATGACCGCTACTGCTTCGTTCACGCCGGGGTGCGGCCGGACTGCGCGATGGCCGCGCAGTCGCAGGACGATCTCGCCTGGATCAGGACCGACTTCCTGGCTCATCGGGGCGACTTCGGGTTCGTGGTCGTCCACGGCCACACGCCGGTCGAGGACATCGACTTCCGTGCGAACCGCATCAACATCGACACCGGCGCCCACAGCACGGGCCGCCTGACGGTCCTGAAGATCGACGAGGACGGGCCGCGGCGGCTGGCCGGCCTGCTGCCCTGAACAGCCCGACGACGACGCGGCGGCCCGCACTGCAGCGGCCCGCTCGTCATGTCGAGGCTTCTCGGCCGGCATCGCCCTGCTAGAGGACGGCGCGGGTTCCGAACATCGCCTGGGCGAAGCGCGGCAGCCCTTCCCGCTTGGACAGGCTGTCCGCGAGGCGGCGGCGCTCGAGAGCCGCGCTCGCATCCATGAAGGGCGGGCGGTTGAACGCGGCCAGGATCTGCTCCGCCAGCGCGGCCGAATCGCCCGGACGCACCAGGAACGCGCTGTCATGCAGGAACCGCTCGATCTCCGTTCCGGCATCCGCCATCGCGACGATCGGCTTGCCGCTCGCCAGCATGCCCCCGAGCTTGGAGGGGAGCACGAGATCGGCGGCGGCGGCGTCCTGCGGCAGGGCGTGGAGGTCCGCCAGTCCCAGCAGGTCCGAGAGGCGCTCGTCGGGCTGGAAGGGCAGAAAACGGACGTTGGGCAGGTGTCCGTAGCGGGCGGTCAGTTCCTGCTTGGCGGGTCCGTCGCCCGCCACCACGAAATGGATGCTGCGATGCTCGACCAGCCGCTGCGCCGCGTCCAGCAGGACCCCGAGCCCCTGCTTGCGGCCGATGTTGCCGCAGTACTGGACGATGAAGTCGCCGGGTCCGAACCCGAGCTCCGTCCGATAGGGGCTCTCGGCCTCGAGCGGGCGGATCTGCTCGAGGTCGACCCAGTTGCGAATCACGGCGATCTTCTGGCGGGCGATGCCCTTCTGGCTGATCTTCTCCGCCATGCGGTCGGAGATGGTGATGACCTGCCCGAACCGGCTCAGGACGGCCCGCTCGAAGAGCCCCCCGAGCCGCTTCAGCCACGACCACTTGGCGAGATGGCCGACCGCGAAGGCGGCATCGACCTCGAGATCCTGCATGTGGACGACCGTGCGGGCGCCCACGAGCCATGCGCCCAGCAGCAGGATCGGCGCGCCGAATAGCGTCGGCACGATCAGCACCACCACATCCGGCCGCCGGCGCAAGATCTGCCAAAGCACGATGGGCGCCGATGTCAGCGCGAACGACAACGGCGCCAGAAGACGCCAGAAGCCGCCCATCCTCTCATGCAGCAGAAGCGGGCAGCGAATCAGGTCGACCCCATTGCGCATCTCGAAGTAGAAACGGCCGTTGACGTAAGGGCTCCTGACGCACCAGCCCGGATAGTGCGCTGGAGTCGTCACGACCACGATGTGGTCGCCACGGCTCGCCAGATACTCGGCGATCTCGCCCGAATATCGGCCCACCCCTGCATATTCGGGGGCGTAGTTCATGCCATAGACCAGGACCTGTTCGCTCAACGTCGCAATTCCGAAGTAAAAGAAATCCGCGCAGACTTAAATCAGCGAAGATGTCGAACCCCAAGCACGGCGAGGTGACACCTTACAAACGCCGCCGATCCGACACTTCGCCATCACTCGCGGCCTTGAAACGCCTGAAGATTACGAAGGTTTCGGCAAGCCTGTCTACATCCATTTGAAGCGGCCGGCAGGGTAAAATATCCATCGCCCAACAAAAGTTCTCGCAATGTGGCTAACAGGCTGCCATTCCGTTCATGTTCGGCCGCCAAGGCGCGCTTGGAGCCACGGCCAACGTCTGGCACACGACCGGTCCGGCCGGCTGTGTCGACCCTCACACCTCACTTTAACCAGCCTGCAGCACTGCCGGCCGTGAGGCTTGCCGCGCGGCAAGCGGACGTTGTATTTGAAACTTTGGACTGCGCGCAGCGTCCCCATGACGACGGATCGACTGTCGATGCGGATCAGCGCTTCTTGTTCGATTGGATCAGCGCGTTATGAACGTCCTCACCAAGGCGGACCAGCATGCCCCGGGCAAGTCCTATGCGGACGCCCCGGGCGAGGCGGACATCGACCTCGACCAGCTCGTCAAGGCGGCTCGCCGGCAGATCTGGGTGCTGCTGGCCTTCTGCGTGATCGGGGTCGCGTTCGGCGCCGCCTATATCGCTCAGTCCGTTCCGCGCTACACCGCGACCTCGGTCCTGATCATCGACAGCACGAAGGACAAGTCGAGCATCTCGGCGTCGATCGCGGACCTCACCTATGATTCGGGCGCCATCGACAGCCAGCTCGAGGTGCTGAAGTCCGAAGGCACGGCCTCCTCGGTCCTGTCCGCCCTCAATCTCACGACCAACGAGGAGTTCCTGCGGGTCCGCGAAAGCGGCTTCTCCCGCTGGCTCGGCGCCGTGCGACGGGGGCTGGGCTTCGGCCAGGACGGGGAGTCCGCCGAGCAGGCCGCGGCGCCGGAGGGCGAGGACGCCCGGGCCCGGCTGAGGCGGGCGCAGATCAACCAGCTGCAGGGCAGCCTCGACGTCCGGCGCGTCGGCCGCAGCTACGTGATCAACATCGACTACACCGCCGCGGACCCGGTGCTGGCCGCGACCGTCGCTAACGGCTTCGCCCACGCCTACGTCAACGACCAGCTTGCCGCGAGCTTCAACGCCATGCAGCAGACAGGCGTGTGGCTGGAGAAGCGCACGGCGGACTTCAAGACGCGCTGGATCAATTCGGACCTCGAGCTGCAGCGCTACAAGGCCGACCACAACCTCATCACCGCCGAGGGCAAGCTGCTCGGCGACCAGCAGCTGACGCAGCTGAGCTCGCAATACACCATCGCCCAGAGCGACACCGCCAAGGCCCTGGCCCGCTACTCCCAGATCGACAAGCTGATCGCCGACAACGACATCGACGGCGTGGTGGCCGAGACGCTCGCCAGTCCCGTGATCAACGAATTGCGGAACAAGTATCTGAGGACGGCGGAGGCCGAAAAGCAGGTCTCGGCGGCGCTCGGCGCCGACCAGCAGCAGGCGGTCGCCCTGCGCCAGTCGATGGCCGACTACAAGACCCAGATGTTCAGCGAGATGCGGCGGATCGCCAAATCCTACAAGAGCGATGCCGAGGTCGCGCGAAGCAAGGAAGAATCGCTGCGCCAGAGCATCGCCGCCCTGGCCCAGGACAACACCGTCATGGACCAGAGGCTGGTGCCGCTGCGGGTCCTCGAAGGCGAGGTCAACAGCAACCGGCAGGTCTACGAGGCGCTCATCCAGCGCTACCAGGAGGTGCAGGAGCGCCAGACCCTGCCCGAGGCCGAAGCGCGGATCATCACCGCGGCGGCCCCGCCCACCACCCCGGCCTATCCCAAGAAGTCGGTCGTCATGGCGCTGTCGCTCGTCTTCGGAATGCTGGCCGGCATCGCGGTGGGCGCCGTGCGCGAGAACCGGGACCGGGTGTTCCGCACGGCGGCCGACGTGCGCAACGGGCTGCGTCTCGACTTCCTGGGCATGCTGCCCGCCGTCAAGTCGACGCGCATCGGCAAGGGACGCGACGAGGACAGCGATCCCACCCACATCCGCACGGACAGCTCGGTCCTGCGCTACTGCCTCGACCAGCCCTTCTCGAGCTTCACCGAGACCCTGCAGGGCATGAAGGTCGCCGCCGACCTCAACATCGGCCGCAAGACCGCCAAGGTGATCGGCATCGCCTCGGTGTCCCCGCACGAGGGCAAGACCACGGTCTCGAAGAACTTCGCCTCGCTTCTGGCGCGCATGGGCGAGCGCGTGCTGCTGATCGACGGCGACCTGCACCAGCGCGGCCTGACGACGGCGCTGGCCGACCATGCGGAGTACGGGCTGCTCGAGGTGGTGCGGGGTCAGAAGACCATCGACGAGTGCCTGATGAGCGAGCCCGCCTCGGGCCTCAACTTCCTGCCAACGGCGGTCAAGGTCC
>CAXUMV010000027.1:11686-16852 GCA_964252065.1 uncultured Lichenihabitans sp. | reverse complement strand
GTGTGGCGCGGCAACGCCATGGACGTGCGCGAGAGCAAGCAGCCGCAATAGGCGCTCGGGGGCTTGGTACCAGGCTGCATTGAGCAGAACCGGTATCGAAGCCCCTGCCGTCTTCGCGAGCGCAGCGAAGCGATCCATGGCCGGGCAGCCCCACCGTGGCATGGATCGCCACGGCGCTGACGCGCCTCGCGATGACGGGCCAGGGACGCGCCTCGCGACGACGGACCGGTCGAAGCGTCCTACTCGGCCGCGAAGGCCGGCATCGTCGGGCGCACGGCGTCGCGCTCGCGCTTCAGGAGTTCGGACACCGCCCGTGCACTCGGTGACGTTCTTGCCCGTCATCTCGAGATGGACGCCGCCCGCATAGGTCCCTTCGGCCTGGTGGACCGCGAAGAAGTCCTTGATCTCGGCCATCACGCGCTCGAACGGCCGGGTCTTGTAGCCGGTGGTGGTCTTGACCGTGTTGCCGTGCATCGGATCGCACGACCAGAGCACCGTGCGGCCCTCCCGCTTTACGGCCCGGATCAGGCCCGGCAGGTGCTTGGCAACGCCGTCGGCGCCGAAGCGGCAGATCAGCGTCAGCCGCCCGGCTTCGTCCGCCGGGTTCAGGATGTCGATCAGCTGCAGCAGGCCGTCGGCCGACAGCGAGGGCCCGCATTTCAGCCCGATCGGGTTGCGGACGCCGCGGCAGTACTCGACATGGGCGTGGTCGGGATGGCGGGTGCGGTCGCCGATCCAGATCATGTGGCCGGAGGTGGCGTAGGGGTCGCCGCTGGTGGAATCGATCCGCGTCAGCGCCTCCTCGAAGCCGAGCAGCAGCGCCTCGTGCGAGGTGTAGAAGTCGGTCTGGCGCAGCTCCTGGTGGGTCTCGGCGTCGAGGCCGATGGCGCGCATGAAGCCGAGCGTCTCGGTGATGCGTCCGGCGACCTCCTGGTAGCGGCTTCCCTGCGGGCTGTCGGCCACGAAGCCCAGCATCCAGCGATGGGCGTTCTCGAGGTTGGCATAGCCGCCGGTCGCAAAGGCCCGCAGCAGGTTCAGCGTCGCGGCGGACTGGCGGTAGGCGTCGAGCTGACGCTGGGGATCGGGGGTGCGGGCGCCGGCCGAAAAAGCGATGTCGTTGACGATGTCGCCCCGGTAGCTCGGCAGCTCGACGCCGTCGATCGTCTCGGTCGGGGTGGAGCGCGGCTTGGCGAACTGGCCCGCGATCCGCCCCACTTTCACGATCGGGGAGGCGGCCGCGAAGGTCATCACCACCGCCATCTGCAGGAAGACGCGGAAGAAGTCGCGGATGTTGTCGGCGGCGTGCTCGGCGAAGGCCTCGGCGCAGTCCCCGCCCTGGAGCAGGAACGCCCGGCCGTGCGCGGCCTCGCCGAGCGCGCGGGTGAGCTTGCGCGCCTCGCCTGCAAAAACCAGCGGCGGGAAGCCGGCGAGCTGCCGCTCCACCTGCGCCAGGGCCTCGTGATCGGGGTAGGCCGGCATCTGCTCGACCGGCTTGCCGCGCCACGACGCCCGCGTCCATCCGCCTGCGGAACCACCGGGTGTTGGCGAACGCTGCTGGGCCATCACGCACTATCCTCGCGCCGGCGCGACCCCCTCGGGGGCCGCGGCACGACGCACCTTCGCCGGCCAGTCCTGGATCATAGGTCGACGCCGGCACGGGAGACGGGCTTATACACGAGCCCGGGCGGGCGTCCATCGGCGCGCGCGTCGGGGTCAGTCGCGTTCGTGCCGGCGATGCCCTTCTCCCGCTTGCGGGAGAAGGTGTCCGAAGGACGGATGAGGGGATCCGCGTGGCCCCACGACCCCTCATCCGCCCTGTCGGGCCCCTTCTCCCCGCTGCTCGCGGGCGAAGGGGTTAGTCGGGACTGCCCCGGCTCAGGCCAGCGCGGGATGACGCAGGTGGCGGGCCGTGCGGGTGCGCAGGGTGACGAGCTCCTCGGCGGCGGTCGGGTGCACCGCGACCGTCGCGTCGAAATCGGCCTTGGTGGCCCGCATGCGCACCGCGATGCCGAGGAGTTGGGCCATCTCGCCGGCCCCCTCGCCCAGGACGTGAACGCCAAGGACCCGATCGGTCTGCCCATCGACCACGATCTTCATCGTCATCCGCGCGCCGCTGCCGGAGACCGTCGCGTTCAGCGGACGGAACGAGGTCCGGTAGATGTCAACGACGTCCGTCGACTGCCGCGCCTCCGCCTCGGTCAGGCCGACCGTGCCGAGCTCGGGCGTCGTGAACACGGCGCTTGCGACGTTCGCATGATCGACGGCGGTCGGCCGGTCGCCGAACAGCGTGTCGGCGAGGGCATGGCCTTCCCGGATCGCGACCGGGGTCAGGTTGACCCGGTTGGTGACGTCGCCCACCGCGTGGATGGTCGGCACGCTGCTGCACGAGAACCCGTCCACCACCACGGCGCCCGCGTCGTCCAGCACGACGCCCTGATGCTCGAGCCCGAGCCCCGCGGTGTGCGGCCGGCGTCCGGTCGCGATCAGCACCTGGTCGACCTCGAGCGTCGACCCGTCGGTCAGCGTGGCGGCTAGCCCCTCCGCACTCCGGACGATGCCGCACAGCGAGCATCCGGGCCGCAGCATGAGGCCCGCCTCGGTCAGGGCCACCGCGAGCCCCTCGCGCATGTCGTCGTCGAACCCGCGCAGCACCTGCTCCCCGCGGAAGGCGACCGTCACGGCGGAGCCGAGCCGCGCGAAGGCCGAGGCGAACTCCAGCGCCACGTAGCCCGCGCCGACGACCAGCATCCGCCGGGGAAAGACCGGCAGGTCGAAAATCTCGTTCGAGGTGATGGCGAGCTCCAGCCCCGGCACGGCGGGGCGGAGCTCGGGCGTGCCGCCGGTGGCGATGAGGATGTGCCGCGCCGCAAGACGCCGACCGTCGGCCAGCTCGACATGCTGCGGGCCGACGACCCGGGCGCGCTGGGCGTGGACGGTGACGCCGGCCTTCTCGAGCGTCTGCCCGTAGAGGCCGGACAGGCGCGTGATCTCCGCCTCCTTGGCGCGGACGAGGCGGCTCCAGTCGAAACGCGGGGGCTCCGCGGTCCAGCCGAAGGCGGCCGCATCCCGGAACGCCTCGGTGAACCGGCTCGCATAGACGTAGATCTTCTTGGGCACGCAGCCGCGGATCACGCAGGTGCCGCCCAGGCGGAACTCCTCCGCCAAGGCGACCCGTGCGCCGTAACCCGCCGCGATCCGGGCGGCCCGCACGCCGCCCGAGCCTCCCCCGATCACGAAGAAGTCGACGTCGAACGGAGCTTCGATCATGAGCCGGTCACCACGCCTGCAGCCTCACATCATCGAGTGACCCTTCTTGGTCATCTCTTCGCGCACGCGGTTCATCATGATGTTGCTGAGCTGCTGCGTCCAGGACTGCATGGCGACCACCAGCTCGTCGAGCATCAGCGGCTGCACCTCGACGTATTTGACGCCGGCCGTGCTCCTGAAGAACGTCGCGGTCTGCTTGAGCTCGTCCTCGTTCATGTGGCGGGCGTAGACGCGCGCCGCGATGTCGATCATCTGCTCGCCGTCCTTGACGAACTCCGGCTCGAGCTGGCCGACGACCTCGTTGAGGTCCTTGCTCAGCTCGGGATGGGTCCGGGTCACGGTCGGAACGATCTGCCGCAGCAGATCCGGCACCATGGGCACGAAGGAGCGCGCCATGCCGGAGGCGACCACCAGATCCCGCGCCGCGGCCACGGCGGAGGCGGGCGGCTCCGGCACGGCCGGCGCCGCCGGTACGGCGGGGGCCGCCTGCTGGGCGCCGGCGCTCCCCGCGAGAGCCAGGAACGAGGCCAGAACGGCGGCGCCCGCCACGAGGCGGACGCGATGCTTCGACGATCCCATCATGATCCTTTGCCCTTGAGGCTGGTTGCTAGCTGTGGCGATGCAAGACGTCCGCCGCCGTCCCGTCGTCGGTGACGACGGCGGCCGCGATGCCGATGAAGAGGCCATGTTCCACGACACCCGCGATGGCCGCCAGCCGGTCGGCCAGGGCGGGCGGGTCCGCGATGCGGGAGAGGTGGCAGTCGAGTATGAGATGCCCGCCGTCGGTCACGAAAGGCTGGCCGCCCTCCCCGGCGCGCAGCACGGCCCGGCCGGGGCTGGCGGCCGCGGCGCAGGCCTGCTCGACCAGGCGGGTCGTGACCGCGAGGCCGAAGCGGTTGACCTCGACGGGAAGCGGGAAGCGGCCCAGCGTCTCGACGCGCTTGCTCGCGTCAGCGATGATCACCAAGGCGCGCGAGGCGGTCGCCACGATCTTCTCCCGCAGCAGGGCCCCCCCGCCCCCCTTGATGAGGTCGAGCGCGGGGTCGAACTCGTCGGCGCCGTCGATCGTGAGGTCGAGCTCGGTCACCTCGTCGAGCGTCGCGACGTCGAGGCCGAGAGCCTCGGCCTGGCGGCGAACCGCCTCCGAGGTCGGCACGCAGCGCAGCGCGAGGCCGCCGGCGGCGACGCGCCGCGCCAGGAGATCCACGAAGATCGTCGCCGTCGATCCCGAGCCGAGGCCGAGCCGCATGCCGTCCTGCACGAAATCGAGCGCGCGGGTGGCGACGCGATGTTTGGATCGGTCCTGCTCGGTGTCTGGCATCGCGTGCCGCTTTCCGGTGCATCGGGGCCAGCCGGCCGGCGTCTCGTCACGCCGGTCGCGGAGCGGCACGTCATCGAGGCGCCTGGACGTAGACGCTTCCCCGCACAAAAGCAACGCCGGCGCCCTGGACGCGCGACGATGGGTCGGGTCGGGGTGCGCCCTTCATGCCGCGTTCAGCTCGCTTGCGTCAAAGTCCCATCATCGAGCCGGCCGCGGGATGGCCGGCGATTGTGGAGCGGACAATGACCATGCTGAAGAAGGCCGTCACGGGAAGTCTGGCGGCGCTGACCGTTGCCGGCACGCTGTGCGGAACGTCGGCGCCGGCGGCAGCCTGGCATCGGGGCGGCTGGGGCGGCCCCGTCGCGGCGGGGTTGCTCGGCGGCCTTGCGGCCGGCGCGATCATCGGCAGCGCGACCCATCCTTACGGCTACGGCCCGGCCTACGGGTATGGACCGGCCTACGGCTATGGGCCGGAGCCCGTCTACGACAGCTGCTACCTCGCCCGACGGCCCGTCTACGACGCCTATGGGTACTTCTCCGGCTACCGCCGGGTCCGCGTCTGCAACTGAGCGGACCAT
>CAXUMV010000027.1:1713-11669 GCA_964252065.1 uncultured Lichenihabitans sp. | reverse complement strand
GCCGGCCCGGACGTCGACGCGGAACACCCCGCCCTCGCGCGCATGGTGGGAGGCGATGAGCGCGTATTCGCTCTGCGCCTGCGGGCCGCCGCCCTCGCCGGGCGGGTAACAGAGCGTGTCGCCGACCGTGCCCTCGGACAGCCCGTACTGGCACGCCCCCATCTCGCCGGTCGCCTTGTCGAGGCGGTAGACGCGGTTGAGGTCGGTCTCCGGCGCGGCGAGAAACTCGTAGCTGGCCGCATGCGCGGCGCCGGAGCCGCCGGCCGCCAGCAGCAGCGCCGCCGCCACGAGGCGCCTTGCCTTCCACACGCTTCCCCGAATCATGCGTGTCCTCCGTTCCCTCCCCGAACCATATCGTTTCGGCCTGCCGCCCCGATAGCGTTCGTGCCATGGTGCCTCGATCGCGCTCCCGGGGAGAGACTCCGCCTTGCCATCGCCCTTCACGCCGCCCGGCCCGGCCCGCGCCCCGGGCGTGCCGCTCATCGTCTTCGACCTCGACGGCACGCTGGCCGAGACCGCGGGCGACCTCATCGCGGCCCTCAACGTCGTGCTCGCGCAGGACGCCATCCCGCCTCTCGATGTGACCCATGCCCGCGTGCTCCTGGGGGCCGGGGGCCGGGCGCTGATCGAGCGGGGGTTCGCGGCGGCCGGGCGCAGCCTCGAGAAGGACCGGCTCGAGGTGCTGTTCGCCCGCTTCCTGGCCTTCTACAACGCCCACATCTGCGAGCACTCGTTCCTCTTCCCCGGGGTCCTCGCCGCGCTCGACGCGCTGGAGGCCGAGGGCTGGCGATTCGCGGTTTGCACCAACAAGATGGAAGCGTCGTCCGTGACGCTGCTCGAAGCCCTCGGCGTGACCCACCGGTTCGCCGCCAACTGCGGCCAGGACACGTTCGGCGTCCACAAGCCCGATCCCGCGGCCCTGCTCGGGACCATCGCGCGGGCGGGCGGCGACCCGGCCCGGAGCATCATGGTCGGCGATTCGATCACCGACATCGCGACCGCCAAGGCGGCCGGCGACCTTGGCGGTCACTCGGTTCTGGACGTAAGCTACACCGACACGCCGGTGACCGCGCTCGGCCCGGACCGGGTGATCTCCCATTTCGACGCGCTGGGCGAGGCGGTCGCGAGCCTCGGGATCGGGACGGGGCTCCGGCGACCGGCGGGCGCCGTGCCTTGACTCGCCTCCCCGTGCCGCTTAATCGCTGCCGGCAACGCGCGGCGGACGGGAGAGTGGTCCGGCCTGCACCGCGCGTCACCGGACAAGGTGACCCATGGGTCCCGGGCGATTAGCTCAGCGGGAGAGCGTCCCCTTCACACGGGGAAGGTCACAGGTTCAATCCCTGTATCGCCCACCAGGGCCGGCGCGTCCCAACGAGGACGCCGCCGCACGTGGAAGACCAGAAGCGGCCTCGGGGGAAACGTCGCCGCACGTCGAGGGAGGATAATTTGTATACATTTCAGATGATCGGGCTTTATCTCATTGTGTCCATCGGGCCGACGGCGACCAGCGCCCCCCAGGCCCCCAGCACCGTCGTGAAGGTCGGCTCCTTCCGGACCACCGGCGATTGCCTGGACGCCAGCAAGGCCGCCGTGTTCGGCAGGACGGTGGCGGGCACGGAGACGCAGCGAAGCGTCGACTTCATGTGCATCCCCGAAGCCTCGCAGCGGAGCTGGGGCGTGGCCAACGCGGGTCCGCCGCCGCTGGTGGTCCGCCGCCTCAACTGACGCCCGCCCGGTCCGGTGACGGTCCGCCCCGCCGCTGCTGTGGCGGGACGGACACGACGTGCCGAAATCAGGCTATTTGCCGGCTTTCGGAAGATGTCATCGCATTGCGGCAAAGATTTATTCGGCTTCATACTGGCGGAATGACCGGTATGGCTGCCGCTGCCCGCTGGGCCGACCCGAGGTGGCCGACCTAGGACGAGGATGATGATGAGGCGTTCTGTTCTTGCCTTCGCGGGCCTTGCGGCGGGGCTTGCCCTGACCACGGCCGCCCTGCCGGCGCGTGCCGCCAATGCCTACGACCCGAGCGGCCAGATGTCCGCGCCGGTGTCTTATGGGCGCCCCGCCGAGAGCCCCATCCCGCGCGAAGTGGTCGACTACGAGGGGCCCTACCAGGACAACCCGGGCACCATCGTGGTCTCGACGCAGGACCGGCGCCTGTTCCTGATCATGCCCAACCACGAGGCGCTGATGTACGGCGTCGGCGTGGGCCGTCCGGGCTTCGAGTGGTCGGGCGAAAAGCGTGTCGTCGCCAAGCGCGAGTGGCCGGATTGGACCCCGCCGGCCGAGATGATCAAGCGCCGCCCCGACCTGCCGCGCCACATGGCGGGCGGCATCGAGAACCCGCTCGGCGCCCGGGCCATGTATCTCGGCGGCACGGTCTACCGCATCCACGGCTCGAACGAGCCGGACACCATCGGCGAGGCCGTCTCCTCGGGCTGCATCCGCATGACCAACGAGGACGTGCAGGACCTCTACGAGCGCGTGAAGGTCGGCACGCTGGCGGTCGTGCTCCGCTAAGCGGTCTATCGGGTTACGGGAATCAGGCAAGGGTCGGCTCAGCCGGCCCTTGTTTCGTTTCGCTGATGCCAGGCAGGCCTGGCTAAGCGCTCCTGCGCCGCCGGGCGGCCGTCATCGCGAGGCGCGAAGCGCCGTGGCGATCCATGCGCCGGTTGCAGCGGCCCGAGCCATGGATTGCTTCGCTGCGCTCGCAAAGACGACATCAAGAGGACCAAAAGCTTTCCTCGATACAGCCGTGTATCGTCAGTCCCTCGACAGCCCCTTGTGGGCCAGCTCTTCCAGATACGCCGACCAGGCCTCCTCGGCCCGGCCGCCAAGGTCATGCAAAAAGGCCCAGGTGAACAGGCCGGTGTCGTGGCCGTCGTCGAAGGTGAGCTTCACGGCGTAGTTGCCGACCGCCTCGACCCCGCTGATCGCCACATGGCGCTTGCCGGACACCGTCTTGCGCTGCCCCGGGGCGTGGCCCTTCACCTCGGCGCTCGGGCTCGAGACCCGCAGCAGCTCGGCCGCCAGCTCCAGCGTCGTCCCGTCGTCGAAGCTGACGCGCAGCACCCGCCCCGCCTGCGTGAGCCGCAGTTCCGTCGGCCAGGCCGTCATGTCGGATGCAGCCACGGGGCGTGCTCCTTCCCTCAAGCTGTGCATCGGCGGGGCTTGCCGCTTGTCGCCCCGCCCCACGCCTTCCTATAGTGATCGTCAAAAGGGAGGAACATCAGTGGCGGACTCCGATCGACGGCCCGCGTCGCCGAACCGGCTGACCGCGTGGCATCTGCTGCTGCTGATCCCCTACGTCGCGGTGCTCTGGGTGCCGTTCTACAACGCCGTCGAGCCGCGCGTGTTCGGCATCCCCTTCTTCTACCTCTACCAGCTCGCCTGGGTGGTGATCTCGTCGCTCATCACCGGCGTCGTCTATCTTGCGACGCGCGCCGACCACGCGCCCCGCTGAGGCGGCCGTTCCCCTTCACCCGCCGGACCTCGCATGACCGTCAACTGGGTTGCCCTTGCCGTCTTCGTCGCCTTCTTCGGCGGCATCACGCTGCTCGGCTTTGCGGCCGCCGCATGGCGCCGCGGCGACCTCGATCTCCTGCATGAATGGGGGCTCGCCGGCGGCCGTTTCGGCACGCTGGTCACCTGGTTCCTGATCGGCGGCGACATCTACACCGCCTACACGTTCATCGCGGTGCCGGCGCTGGCCTTCGGGGCGGGCGCCATCGCGTTCTTCGCGGTGCCCTACACCACCATCATCTACCCGATGACCTTCGTGGTGTTCCCGCGGATGTGGTCGGTGTGCCGCAGGCACGGCTACATCACGGCGGCGGATTTTGTGCGCGGCCGCTTCGGCAACCGGTGGCTTGCGCTCGCGGTGGCGCTGACGGGCCTCGTCGCCACGATGCCCTACATCGCCCTGCAGCTCGTCGGCCTGCAGGTCGTGATCGGCGCCATGGGGGTCGAGACGTCGGGCGTCGTGGGCGACCTGCCGCTGATCGTGGCCTTCGTGATCCTGGCCTTGTTCACCTACAAGTCCGGCCTGCGCGCGCCGGCCGCCATCGCGGTCGTCAAGGACATCATGATCTACGCGACCATCATCGGCGTCATGATCGTCGTGCCGGCCAAGCTCGGCGGCCTCGGCGCCATCTTCGACGCGGTGGCCCCCGCCAAGCTGATCCTGCCGACCCCGCCCGCCGGGTCGACCGGCCTCTATTCCGTCTATGCCAGCCTCGCGCTCGGCTCGGCCGCGGCGCTGTTCCTCTACCCCCACGCGATCACGGCCATCCTGAGCTCGTCGAGCCGCGACGTCATCCGGCGCAACTCGGTGCTCCTGCCGGCCTACTCCATCGTGCTCGGGCTCATCACGCTGCTCGGCTTCATGGCGATCGCGGCGGGGGTCGATCACCGGCCGGAGTTCGCCGACCTTTTCGCCCGCTACAAGGCCAATGCCTCGATCCCGGCGCTGTTCCTGGCCATGTTCCCCGCCTGGTTCGCGGGCTTCGCCTTCGCGGCGATCGGCATCGGGGCGCTGGTGCCGGCCGCCATCATGTCGATCGCGGCCGCCAACCTGTGGACCCGCAACGTCTACGTCGAGTTCCTGAGCCCCAACGCCTCGCTCGCCGCCGAGGCGCGCATGGCCAAATGGGTGTCCCTCATCGTCAAGTTCGGGGCGCTGTTCTTCATCCTCGCCCTGCCGCTGGACTACGCCATCCAGCTCCAGCTCCTCGGGGGCGTGTGGATGAGCCAGACCCTACCGACGGTGATCATCGGGCTCTTCACGCGATGGTTCAACTCGTGGGCCCTCCTGCTCGGCTGGGCGACCGGCATCGGCCTCGGCACCTGGATGGCGGCGCTGACGGCGTTCAAGAACGCCAATTACAGCCTCGTCGTCGCCGGCTTCACGATCCCCGCCTACGCGGCCATCTGGGCGCTCCTGGCCAACATCGCCGTGGCGGTCGTGGCGACGCTGGTGCTCAACGCCGCACGGGGCCGGGAAACCCTCGACGCGACGGTGGCGGCCGACTACGCCTGATCCTCGCGGCCGCGCCTTCCCAAGGCCGTCCGCCCCGCCTATCTGAACCGGAATGTTGCAGACCTCGCCCAAGGCGCTGACCGTCGCGGCAGACCAGCCGCTGATCGACCCCTTCGGGCGGGCGATCTCCTACCTGCGCGTGTCGGTGACGGATCGCTGCGACTTCCGCTGCACCTACTGCATGTCGGAGGCGACCCGGTTCCTGCCGCGCGCCGACCTGCTGTCGCTCGAGGAGCTGGACCGGCTTTGCTCGGCCTTCGTGGCTCGAGGGACCCGCAAGCTGCGCATCACCGGCGGCGAGCCGCTTGTCCGGCGTGACGTCATGGGCCTGTTCCGCCGCCTGTCGCGCCATCTGCAGTCGGGCCGCCTCGGCGAGCTGACGCTGACCACCAACGGCTCGCAGCTCGCCCGCTTTGCGTCCGAGCTCTCCGCCTGCGGGGTCCGGCGCGTGAACGTCTCGCTCGACACCCTCGATCCCGAGCGCTTCCGGGCGATCACCCGCCGCGGCGACCTCGCGCAGGTGCTGGACGGCATCGTGGCCGCCCGGGCCGCCGGGCTGGCGGTGAAGATCAACACGGTCGCGCTCAAGGGCATCAACGACGACGAGGTCGGGACGCTGGTCGCCTGGGCGCACGAGGCCGGCATGGAGATCACCTTCAGCGAGGTGATGCCGCTCGGCGAGGACCGGCGCGACGAGCCGGACCGCTACCTGCCCCTTAGCAAGGTGCGCACGATCCTGTCGCGCCGCCTGTCGCTGGAACCCGTGGCCCACGCCACCGGCGGCCCGGCCCGCTACATGCGGGCGGCCGAGACGGGCGGGCGGATCGGCTTCATCACCCCGCTCAGCCACGACTTCTGCGAGAGCTGCAATCGCGTGCGAGTGACCTGCACGGGAACGCTGTTCATGTGCCTCGGCCAGAACGATGCGGCCGACCTCCGCACGCCGCTCCGCGCCTCCTCGGAGGATGGCCCGCTGATGCAGGCCATCGAGGCGGCGATCGCCCGCAAGCCGAAGGCACACGAGTTCATCGCCGACCGGCTGCTCGCCAAGCCGCGCGTCGCCCGGCCAATGAGCCTGACCGGAGGCTGATCCGCCGCCTACTTGGCGAAGGCGGCGTTCTTGGCCACGAGCCCGTCCTGGCCGGGCACGATCTTCCATAGGTTGAACGACTTCGTCCCCCAGGTGCCGCCATGGAAGCGGGGCGAGTCGGTGATGTCGGAGTTCGTCACGTAGAGCGCCCCATCCGGCCCCTGCCCGAAGGTGTCGGGCCAGCGCAGGCGGGGATCGGCGACCAGCGTCGAGCGCGGCCCGCTGCCGTCCTGGTAGGTGATCGCGCTGTCCTGCACGGCGGTGAAGAACAGCCGGCCCGTGGAATCCTGCCAGAGGCCGTCGTTGGGCACGCTGGCCGACACCGTCTCGACCTTCGCCGACATCGCGGCCGGCGACAGCGACGCATCGAGGAGGGCGGCGGTCGGTGCCCTGTAGAGCGTCTTGCCGGTCAGCGGCTGCCAGTAGAGGAACTCGCCCTTCGGATCGAGGCTGATGCTGTCGGCCGCGAACTGCACGCCGCGGCCATCGGGCTGCTGGAGCACCTTGCCCTCCACCGTCACCCTGACGCTTCTGTCGACCTGGGTCGACACGTCGCCGTCGAGCACCCGACGCCCCTTGCCGCTCTCGAGATCGACCACGACCAGCGCCCCCTGCGCGCCTGAATCGGTCAGGAACGCGGTCTTGCGGTCGGGGGAGAGCCGCACGTCGTTGAGGTAGCTGCCCTGGGGCGCCACGCTGCCGTCCATGGGATAGACGCGGGCGACCTTGTCGGTGGCAAGATCGATCTTCACGAGCTTCGGCCCGCCCGACACGATGAACTCCGTGTTCGGGGCGGCCGGGTCGACGACCCACAGCGAGCCGTGCCCGTCGGCCGTCTCCGCCTGGACGCAGACGAAGTGATCGGCCGGCGGCAGGGGGGCGGCGTTGCGGTAGCCGTTCCATGCCGCGTCCGGGTACGGCTTGAGGCCGCCGTCCGGCATCAGTTCGGCGAGGCTGACCGGGACGTCCTCGGACCAGCGGGGGAAGTTGACGAAGATGCGGCCCGTCTCGGTGACCGCCACCCCGGTCACCTGATGGTCGAAGCTCGCGACCCTGCTGATCGAGGCCGGTCCGGCATCGCCCTTCAGCTTGTTCACGACCGCTTCGGCCTGGTCCTGGAGGGGCACCGCATCGGCGGCGCTGCAGAGGGTCGACGCCAGCAGCGCGGCTGCCAGAGGGCTGAGGGTCATGGAGGATGGCTCGTTCGGGTTGGACGACGGTGGCCCAGTCAACTCGCCGCATCCGGCACCGTTCCGCCACGCCCTGCGGCGTTCAGCCCTTCGCCCGCTCCCGGATCATGAAGTTGTCGAAGGTGTACTCGCCGACCTGCCACCAGAGATACTCGTCCGACCGGAAGGCGAGCAGCGCCTCGAGCAGGGCCTTGAAGGCCGCGTTGCCGTCGGCGATCTCGCGGAAAGCCTCGTTCGTCGCCTTGAAGGCCGCCTCCATGACGTCCTGCGGGAAGGCGTGCAGTTGCGCGCCCGACACGACGATCCGCTTGAGGGCGGGCGGGTTGAGGGTGTCGTAGCGGGCGAGCATCTCGGCCTCCGCCCGCTGGGCTGCGGCGCCCAGCGCGGCCTGGAACGATCGAGGCAGGCCGTCGTACTTCGCCTTGTTGATCACGACATGGATCGCCGAGGCGCCGCGCCACCAGCCCGGGTAGTAGTAGTGCGGGGCGACCTTCTGCAGCGCCGAGCGGTCGTCGGTGCCGAGCTTCTCGTCGTCGTAGGGGCTGACCCAGGTCGCGGCATCGAGCGTGCCGCGCTCCAGCGCCCCGAACAGCTCCGCCTTGGGGGTCGCCTGCGGCACGGCGCCGAGCCGCTGCAGCACGAGGCCGCCGAGGCCCCCGATCCGGATCTTGAGGCCGCTCAGGTCGGCCAGCGAGCCGACGGGCTTGCGGAAGAAACCGCCCATCTGCGCGCCGGTGTTGCCGGCCGGGAACGCCACGAGGTTGAACCCCGCCAGGAAGTCGGCCAGCAGCGCCCCGCCCGTCCCGCCATAGGCGAAGGCCGCCTGCCCCCGCGCGTTGAGCCCGAACGGGAAGGCCGTCGGCAGCGCGAAGGTCGGATCCTTGGCATAGGAATAGTCGAGCGAGGTCTGGCAGGCCTCCACGGTGCCGGCCTGCACCGCATCGAGTGCCTGCAGCCCGGGCACGATGTCCCCGGGCGGGAACACGTCGATGCGGAATTGCCCGTCAGTCAGCTCGGCGACCGTGCGGCTGAACCGTTCCGCGCCCCCGTACATGAGGTCGAGCGTCTTGGGGAAGCTCGAGGTCAGCCGCCAGGTCACCTCCGGCCGGCCGGCCGGCGGGGCCTCCTGCGCCCCGGCCGGGCCGCGGGCCATCGCCCCGGCCACCCCCGCCGTGGTGGCCGCCAGAAAGCCGCGTCGACCCAGCCCCGTTCCCATCGCCTCGACCCTACTCGATCACGATCGCGGGGGCCGGCCGCCCCGCCGTCCGGCCCTCGAGCGAGGCCAGCACGCCCCGCGCCATGGCGAGATAGGCCAAGGCGTGCGGCCCGTCGGGCACAGCCACCACGATCGGCTCGCCGCGATCCGACGTCTCGCGGATCGCGAGCGCCAGCGGCACCTCGCCCAGATACGGCACGCCGAGCCGTTCGGCCTCGGCCCGCGCCCCGCCATGGGCGAAGATATCGGTCTTCTCCCCGCAATGCGGACAGATGAAGGTGCTCATGTTCTCGACGATGCCGAGGATCGGCACCTCCGTGCGGCGGAACATGGCAATGCCGCGCCGGGCGTCGATCAGGGCGAGATCCTGGGGCGTCGAGACGATGACGGCGCCCGCCAGCGGCACCGACTGGGCCATGGTGAGCTGGGCGTCGCCCGTGCCGGGGGGCATGTCGACCACCATGATGTCGACCTCGCCCCACACCACGTCCCGCAGCATCTGGGTCAGCGCCGACATCACCATCGGCCCGCGCCAGATCATGGCGGTGTCCTCCTCGACCAGGAAGCCGATGGACATGACCTTGATCCCGAACCCCTCGAGCGGCCGCATGGTCTTGCCTTCGCCGAGCTCGGGCTTGCCCGTGAGGGCGAACAGGCGCGGCATGGAGGGGCCGTAGATGTCGGCATCGAGCACGGCCACGCTCTTGCCGAGCCGGTGCAGCGCGAGCGCGAGATTGCAGGCCGTGGTCGACTTGCCGACGCCGCCCTTGCCCGAGGCGACCGCGATGATGGTCTTGACCCCCGGCACGGTCAGCCCCGCCCGGGCGGCCTGCGCGCGGGGGCCGGGCTGGCGCGGCGGCGGCGCGGCGGTCGCCGGCTTCTGAGCCGTCAGCGTCACCAGCACGGCGGACACCTCCGGCAGGCGGGCGATGGCGGCCTCGGCACGGGCCCGGAGAGGCTCGGCGGCGGCCGCCGTCCCCGCCTCGACCTCGATCGAGACGTAGACCCGGCCGTCCTTGATCGCGATGCCACCGACCGCGCCCGAGGCCGGCAGCGGCGTGCGGCCATCGGGCCCCGGCACGGTCGCAAGGGCGGCGAGGACTGCGTCTTGGGTGATCGGCATGGCGCTTGTCTTACGGCATGCGCCCGCGCCACGCATGCGGGAAATGAGGCCGCGATGTCGCCGTCTTGCGGGCGAGGCGAGGCGGCCCTGTCGGACCGTCAACGGATGCTTAACCCTAATTTTGTCTAATCGGCCCACGGGTGAACAGCCGCCTCGCAACCGCCCGTTTCGTTGACGCCCATAGGGTCCCATGGTATCCCACGCCATCCCGACGAGCACCTGGTTTGCCGGTTCGGTCGCTGCGCCACCACCGCGTGGCGAACGGCCCGTGCGGACGGCTGCGTCCGCCTCCACCA
>CAXUMV010000027.1:1327-1687 GCA_964252065.1 uncultured Lichenihabitans sp. | reverse complement strand
TTCGTCTCGCATTTTCCGGCACGGCTCGACGCCAAGGGACGGCTGTCGGTGCCCGCGCCCTTCCGGGCGGTGCTGGCCCAGGACGGCTTCAAGGGCCTCTACGTGCATCCCTCGCCGGACTGGCCGGTGCTGGACTGCGGGGGCCATGCCCTGCTCGCAGCCATCGATTCGATCATGGAGCCGCTGCCCCTCTTCGGGCCGGACCGGGATGCACTCGCCCTGACGCTGCTCGGGGAGAGCGACATCCTCAAGATGGACGGCGAGGGGCGGATCGGCCTGACCGAGACGCTGAAGGCCCATGCCGGCATCGAGACCCGGATCCACCTGCGCAACCCCGAGCAGCTGCTCGTCGCGCTCGTG
>CAXUMV010000027.1:0-1317 GCA_964252065.1 uncultured Lichenihabitans sp. | reverse complement strand
CGAAGCGGTGCTCGTGGGGGTCGGCCAGAAATTCCAGATCTGGGAGCCCGGGCGCTTCCGCACGCATCTGGCCGAGGCGAGGCGCCGGGTCGCGGCGCGGCGACACGACGGCGCCGTGCGATGACGGCCCACAGCGAGCCGCAGCGCCACATCCCGGTCCTGCTCGAGGAGGCGATGGCGGCGCTTCGCCCCGAGCCCGGCGGCATCTATCTCGACGGCACCTTCGGGGCCGGCGGCTACACGAGCGCCATACTGGCCCACCCCGGGGCGCGTGTGCTCGCCCTTGACCGCGACCCCAGCGCGATCGAGGCCGGTGCCGCGCTGACCGCCAAGGCCGGCGCGGCGCTGTGCCTCCGGCAGGCGCGGTTCGGCGCGCTGGACGAGGCCGCGGAGGCGGCCGGCACGGGGCCGCTCGACGGCATCGTGCTCGACATCGGGGTCTCCTCCATGCAGCTCGACGAGGAGAAGCGCGGCTTCTCCTTCCGGGCGGACGGCCCGCTCGACATGCGCATGGAGAAGCGGGGGCCGAGCGCGGCCGATCTCGTCAACACCGCCGACGAGGCGACGCTCGCGGACGTCTTCTATCTCTACGGCGAGGAGCGGGCCTCGCGGCGGCTCGCGCGCGCCATCGTGCACGACCGGGCCATCATGCCGTTCACCCGCACCAAGGCCCTCGCCGACATGATCGCCCGCGTGCTGCCCCAGCAGGGCACGCGCGACATCCATCCCGCGACGCGCAGCTTCCAGGCGCTGCGGATCGCGGTGAACGACGAGTTGGGCGAGCTGATGCGCGGCCTCGTCGCGGCCGAGCGGGCCCTGAAGCCGGGCGGCCGGCTCGTCGTCGTGACGTTCCATTCGCTCGAGGACCGCATCGTCAAGCGCTTCTTCGCGACCCGGGCGGGCCGCGGCACGACGGAGCTGCGCTCGCGGCACCTGCCGCCGGCGGCCGACGCCCCGCCCCGCTCCTTCCAGCTCGGCGGCCGGCAGCCGATCACCGCCTCCGAGGCGGAGGTCGCGCGCAACCCCCGGTCGCGCTCGGCCAAGCTGCGGGCCGGCACCCGCACCGAGGCGCCCGCGATGCCGCCGGACGCCAGCCTCGCCGACCTCGCGCGGCTGCCCGACCTGCAGGGGCTGCGCTGAGCCATGTGGCGGCTTCTGAACCTCCTCGCCATGGCGTCGCTGATCGGCTCGGCCGGCTATGCCTACGGGGTCAAGTACGAGACGATCCTGTTCGCCGAGCAGATCATCAAGACCAGGCACGACATCGGGGCCGAGCAGGACGCCATCGCGCGCCTGCATGCCGAATGGGCGCTGCTG
>CAXUMV010000026.1:5631-16937 GCA_964252065.1 uncultured Lichenihabitans sp. | reverse complement strand
GATCTGGTCGAGCGCCGAGGTGACCTCGTCGCAGATGACGAGGTCCGGGTCGGCCGCGAGCGCGCGCGCGATGCAGGCGCGCTGCTTCTGGCCGCCCGAGAGCTCGCGGGGCAGGCGGTCGAGGTAGCGGCCGGGCTCGAGCTCGACCATGTCGAGAAGCTCGCGGACGCGCGCGTCGCGGCGCCGGCCGCGCAGGCCGCGATAGAGGGTGAGCGGCCGCTCGATGGCCTGGCGCAGCGTCTGGCGCGGGTTGAGGGCGGTGTCGGGCATCTGGTGGACCACCTGGATGCGCCGCAGCAGCTCGCGCGGCCGCTGGCGATACCCGGGAGGAAGGGGGTGGCCCTCGAAGCGGATCGCGCCTTGGCGCGGCGGCAGGAGCCCCGCGATGCAGCGCGCGAGGGTGGATTTGCCCGACCCGCTTTCGCCGACGATCGCAACCGTATGCCCCCGTGTGACGGGGAACGACACCGCGTGCAGCACGTCGCCCGCCCCATAGGAGGCCGTGACGCCGTCGATCTCCAGCACGGGAGGGGCGGTGTCGGGCGGCGTCGGCTTGGCGGCGGCCCGGAACGCGCGGACCGCCCAGAGCGATTTGGTGTAGTCCTCCCGGGGGCTGGCCAGCATGGTGGCGGTGTCCGCTTCCTCGACCTGCCGGCCCTCGCGCAGCACCTTGATGCGGTCTGCCATCTGGGCCACGACGGCGAGGTCGTGCGTGATGTAGAGGGCGGCGGTGCCGAGCTGCCGCACGACGTCGCGGATCGCGGCCAGCACCTCGACCTGCGTCGTCACGTCGAGGGCTGTCGTGGGTTCGTCGAAGACGATGAGGTCGGGGCGGCACGACATCGCCATGGCCGTGATGGCCCGCTGGAGCTGGCCGCCGGACACCTGATGGGGATAGCGGAAGCCGATGCTCTCCGGCTCCGGCAGGCGCATCTTGCGGTAGAGGTCGACGGCGTCCCGTGCGGCCTCCCGGGCCGAGCGCAGGCCGTGGCGCACCGGCGCCTCGCTGTACTGGTCGAGGAGCCGGTGGGCCGGGTTGAAGCTGGCCGCCGCCGACTGCGCCACATAGGCGAGCCGCGCGCCGCGCAGGGCCCGCAGCCGCTCCTGCGAGGCGGTGACGAGGTCGATCCCGTCGAACCGGATGCGGCCGCCCGAAATCCGGCATCCGCCCTTCGTGAAGCCCATGGCCGCGAGGCCGATCGTGGACTTGCCGGCGCCCGACTCGCCGATGAGCCCCAGCACCTCGCCGCGCCGGAGCGTGAGGTCGACACCCCGGACGATCGGCCGCCACAGGCCGTCGACGACGCCCTCGATGTGGAGCCCCTCGATGTCGAGGAGGAGGTCGCCCGGCGCCATCCCCTAGTCCTTCAGCCCGCTGAAGCGGTGCAGCATCCAGTCGACGATCAGGTTCACGCCCACGGTCAGCAGCGCGATCGCGCCGGCCGGCAGGAGGGGCGTGCATCCGAGCTCGAGATCGTTCGCCGCAAAGGTGATGAGGCTCGCATTGTCGCGTACCATCGATCCCCAGTCGGCGGTGGGCGGCTGCAGCCCCAGCCCGAGAAAGGACAGCGACGCGACGAACAGGAACACGAAGCAGAAGCGCAGGCCGAACTCGGCGATCAGCGGGGCGAGGCAGTTCGGCAGCACCTCCCGGACGAGAAGCCACCAGGCGCCCTCGCCGCGAAGCCGCGCGACCTCGATGAAGTCCATGGTGACGACGGTGCCGGCCACCGCGCGCGCCAGGCGGAACACGCGCGTGCAGTCGAGGACGGCCATGACGGCGATGAGCACCAGCGTGCGCGTCGCCCCGCCGCCGATGACCACGACGCCGAGGTCGATGTGCGAGACGGAGGAGAAGATTGTCAGCAGGAGCAGCGCGAAGATCAGCGAGGGGATCGACAGCACGAGATCGATCAGGCGGCTGAGGACCTGGTCGACCCACCCGCCCTCGATCGCAGCCATGAGCCCCATCGTGCCCCCGAGCAGGAACGACAGGACGGTCGTGACGAGCGCGATCCCCACCGTGTTGCGGGCGCCGAAGATCAGGCGCGACAGCATGTCCCGGCCGAGATTGTCGGTGCCGAGCACGAAGGCGCCGAACCAGGCCTCGTAGTCCTGCCCCACCACCTCGGTCTCCCCGTGTGGGGCCAGCCACGGCGCGAAGGCGGCGACGATCACGAAGCCGGACACCACGACCATGCCGAACACCGCGCTCGCCGGCGCGCCGTGCAGGGTCCTGATAAAGCCGGACGTCATTGGGCCTCAGCGGGCATGCAGCAGCCTCGGATTGCCGAGGATCGACAGCACGTCGGCAACGAGGTTGAGGACGATGAACGTCGCCCCGAAGATCAGGCAGGCGGCCTGGACGACCGTCACGTCGCGTTTGGCGACGCTGTCGACCAGGAGCTGGCCGAGGCCGGGATAGGCGAAGACGACCTCGACCACGACGACGCCCACGATCAGGTAGGCGACGTTCAGCGCGACCACGTTGATGATCGGGGCGAGCGCGTTCGGCAGGGCGTGGTGCACCACGACGCGCAGCCGCGAGAGGCCCTTGAGATGGGCCATGCCGATGTAGGGCGAGGCCAGGATGTTGATGATGGCGGCCCGCGTCATCCGCATCATGTGCGCCGTGACCACCAGGGTCAGGGTCAAGGCCGGGAGGGCCGTCTGGTGGATGCGCTGCAGGATGCCCGCGCCCGCCTCGACGCTGGAGATCGGGGGGAACAGGCCCGCGAGCACCGAGAGCAGCAGGATCAGGATGTAGGAGACGAAGAACTCCGGCAGCGAGATCGACACCAGGGTGGCGATGTTCGCCGCCCGGTCGAACACCGTGTTCCGGTGCAGCGCCGTGAGGATGCCGAGCGTCAGCGCCGAAGGCACCGCGATGAGCGCCGCGAAGCCCGCCAGGAACACCGTGTTGCCCAGGCGCCCGGCGATGAGCTCGGCGATCTCGCGCCGGCTGGAGAGGGACCTCCCGAAATCGCCCGTGAGGGCATGGCCGAGCCATTCGGCGTAGCGCGCGGGGGCGGGCCGGTCGAGCCCCAGCTGGTGGCGCAGGGCGGCGACCGTCTCGGGCGTCGCGGCCTGCCCGAGCGTCGCCTGCGCGAGGTCGCCCGGCAGGAGCTGGACCGAGGCGAAGATGACGACCGAGACGACCCACAGCGTGACGAGGCCGAGCGCGAGCCGCTGCAGGATCATCCTGGCGATCGGGTGCACGGCCCGCCGTTCGCCGCGGACGGCGCTCAGGCCATCCACCACCGCTTGACGAAGTGCCCGCCATCCATCTCCCAGTCGGCGCCGTACTGGCCCGTGGTGCCGACCCGCCCGCTCAGCGCCATGACGCTTTTGGCGAAGGCGGGGACGATGACGCGCGCTTCGGCCACGATGATCGCCTGCACGTCCGCGTACATCTGCCGGCGCTTGGCCTCGTCGAGTTCCGCGCGGGCCATCTTCACGATGGCGTCGAGCTTGGCGTTCTTGACGCGCGACTCGTTCCAGGGCGCATCCGACAGGTAGCCGAGCGAGAGGATCATGTCCTCGACCGGCCGCGATCCCCAGAACGAGGTGTAGAACGGCGTCTTGAAGGCGACCTCCGAGAAGTAGCCGTCGTTCGGCTCGCGGCGGACATTGACCTTGATGCCCGCGCGCGCCGCGCTTTCCTGGAACAGGATGCTGGCGTCGATCGCCCCGGTATAGGCGACCTCGGCCGTGTGATAGTCGACCGCGACCTCCGTGAGGCCGGCCTTCTTGAGGTGGAACTTCGCCTTGTCGGGATCGTAGGCGGCCTGCTCGATGCCGGCGTCGTGGTACTTGAAGCCCGGGCCGATGGGGTTGTCGTTCCCGATCGTGCCGTACCCGTACAGCACCTTGTCCACGAACTCCTTCCGGTCGACCGCGTAGCGCAGGGCGAGCCGCACATCCAGATTGTCGAACGGGGCGGCGTCGTTCTCGATCGCCATGGTGTAGTGCGTGTTCGTCGTGACGGCCTCGACCCGGATGCCGCGCGCCCGCTCGAGGAGCCGGACGGTCTTCAGCTCGGGCCGGCTGATGACGTCGACCTCGCCGGCCACCAGCGCATTCTGCCGCGCCGTGTTGTCGGCGATCAGCAGAAGCGTCGCCTCGTCGACGAAGCCGAGCTCCGTCTGCCAGGCATGGGGATTGCGCTTGAGCGTCGCGCGGACGCCCGGCTCGAAGGACTCGAGCGCATAGAGGCCGGTGCCGATCCGGGAGAGCAGGTCCGCCTTGCCGTCCTTCGCGGGGACGATCGGAACGTGGTAGTCGGTGAGCAGGTAGGGAAAGTCGGAGTTGCCGCCGTCGAGCTCGAACACGATGGTCCGGGCGTCCTCGGCCCGCACGCTTTTGAGGGCCAGGAACAGGCCCTTGGCGGCCGATTTCGTCGCTGGGCCGCGATGCGCGTCGATGGAGGCGATGACGTCGTCTCCCGTCAGCGGCCGGCCGTCGGAGAACGCGACGTCCTTGCGCAGCTTGAAGCGCCACACGCGGGCGTCGGGGGTCGATTCCCAGCTTTCCGCCAGCCCCGGCAGGAGGGCGCCGCCCGGGCCGAGATCGACCAGGTGGTCGCGGATCGAGTTCGACACGAACAGCATGAAGGAGTTGTCGAACGTCGTGGGGTCGAGATTGTCGGACGACGATCCCCCGACCACGCCGGCCCGCAGGTGGCCTCCGCGGGAGGGCGCCGCCGCGGCCAGGCCGGGGAGCGCGACCCCGCCCGTCGTCAGACCCAAGCCGACCGCTCCCGCGCCGCCGACGAAGCCCCGGCGCGTCACGCGCTCGCCGGCCGATCCGCTCCGAATGATCTGCCGGTCGTCCATCGGTCGTCCTCCACGCGGGCGCAGCCACGACGTCTCGCGGCTATATATATGAAAGCCTAGTGACCGGTCCGGACGGGCGACATATCCCTCCAGGGATATTTACTGTTCTCCCCTGCAGAACGACTGGCTTAGCGAAAAGCAAAGCCCGATGTGCCGGGTCCGTTGACTGTCGTGTCGGCGTGGTTGCTGCCGGTCTTGCGGGTATGACCCCCGTGTTGAAACAGTCAGGCGGAGCGCCTAGCCTGCCGTGGCAGCCCGCCCACCCATCGGAGGTTCAACGTCCATGATTTCGCGTCCCGACTTCGCGACCAGGATCCGCTCCCGCGGACCGATGCTGGGCACATGGATGCAGATCCCGAGCACGATCGTGGCGGAGCTGATGGCGCAGTCCGGCTTCGACTTCATCCTCCTCGACGGCGAGCATGCGCCCGTCCCCCCCGATCTGCTGCACACGCTCCTGCCCGCGACCGAGCGGCACGGCATGCCGGTGCTCTACCGCGTGCGCTCGAACGACGCCGATCTGATCAAGGCCGCGCTGGACTGCGGCGTGACGGGCCTGATCGTCCCGATGGTCAATTCGGCCGCGGAGGCCGCGGGGGCGGTCGCCGCGGCCAAATATCCCCCGGTCGGCCGACGCGGCATCGGCCCCTGGCGTGCCTCGAACTACTACCTGGACGAAGCCTCCTACGTCGCCACCGCCAACGAGACGGCGCTGGTGCTGCAGATCGAGTCGAGGGAAGCGCTGGAGGCGGTGGACGCGATCGCCGCGACGCCCGGCATCGCGGCGCTCTACGTCGGCCCCGCCGATCTCTCCATGTCGCTCGGCCTTCCGCTCGGGCAGCTGAGCGACGGCCTGCGGGCGGCCTGCAAGGCTGTGAGCGCCGCCGCCCAGCGCAACGGGATCGCGGCCGGGATCGACGTCGCCTCGCTCGACTTCGTGCCGACCTATCGCGAGCTCGGCTTCAGCCTGATGACGCACGGCCTCGACAGCGGCTACATCATGAGCGGCGGGCAGGCGTTCTCGGCAAGCCTGCGGCAGGCCTACGGGGGGTAGCGGGACGGCCGTCAAACCCGGGTGCCCTCGATGACCTTGCGCCCCGAACGCCCTGTCGTCATTGCGAGCGCAGCGCGGCGATCCACGGTTCGGGCGTCCCAGCCGTGGCCTGGATCGCCACGGCGCTACGCGCCTCGCGATGACGGACCCGGCGAGGTTCGACGCCGTCCAGCAGCGTAGCCCCCCCGTCGTCCTCCGGAGATCCGCATGTCTCGGCAGATGCATCTCGTCGCCTTCCTGATCACGGGTCCGACGTCGCATCACAATGCGATGTGGCGGCATCCGGAGACCGACAACGGCTTTCTCGAGGCGCGGTTCTGGGAGCATCTGGCCCGCACCCTGGAACTTGCGAAGTTCGACGCCTTCTTCTTCGCCGACGTCCTCGCCTTCTCCAACGAGGCCCTGACGGCTAGGGGCGGCCAGCTCGCCCTGCTCGACCCGCTGCCGCTGATCGCCATGATGGCGCGCGTGACCAGCCGCATCGGGCTTGGGGCGACCGTCTCGACCAGCTTCCTGCCGCCCTATGCGCTGGCGCGCGCGCTGCAGTCGCTCGACGTCCTGAGCGGGGGCCGGGTCGCCTGGAACGTCGTGACCTCGGGCAGCGACAAGGAGGCCCAGCTGTTCGGCATGGACGCGCTCCTGCCGCGCGGGGAGCGCTACGCGAGGGCCCAGGAGGTGCTTGAGACCTGCATGGAGCTCTGGACGAGCTGGGACGAGGGCGCGCTGGTCGTCGACAAGCAGAGCGGCGTCTTCATCGACCAGAGCCGGATCGCCGCGGTCGAGCGGCGCGGCCCCCATGTCGGGGCCCGCGGGCGGTTCACGGTCCCCCCGAGCCCGCAGGGGCACCCGGTCGTCATGCAGGCCGGCTCGTCCCCGCGCGGCCGCGATTTTGCGGCCGCATGGGCCGAGATCGTCTTCACGCTGCAGCACTCCATCGCCGACATGCAGGCGTTCTACGACGACATGACGCAACGCCTGGAACGCGCCGGCCGCGATCCGGCCGACTGCGCCATCCTGACGTCGGTCGATCCCATCATCGGGGAGACGGAGGAGATCGCCCGGGCCAAGCAGGCCTACATCAACGGCCTGATCGATCCGGCGCTCGGCATCGCGGTGGCCTCGGCCCACACGGGCATCGACCTGTCGGCCTACCCGCTCGACCGGCCGCTCGGCGACATCCCGGTCGAAGCCGGCTCGCGCGGGGTGCTCGACGTGCTGCTGCAGGGAACCAGGACGGAGGGACTGACGCTGGGCGAGGCCGCGAGGCGCCTCGCCACCAGCGAGCTCTGCCCCCAGGTGGTCGGCACGCCCGACAGCGTCGCGGACCAGCTGCAGGCGATGTTCGAGGCGAAAGGCTGCGACGGCTTCGTCCTGACCCCGACCGAGATGCCCGGCTCGTTCGAAGCCTTCGGCCGCGCCGTGGTGCCGATCCTGCAGCGTCGCGGCCTCTTCCGCACCGACTACGCCGCGACCACCCTGCGCGGCAACCTCCGCTCCGGGACGCACCGGTGACCGACAGGGTGCATCATGTGGTGCCGGGCGCCAGTCCCCCGCCGCCCTCGTCCCTTTATTCCCACGCGGTCGAGGCCGACGGCTGGCTCTACGTCACCGGGCAGTTGCCGACCGACCCCGACAACCCGGCCGCGGACCTCAGGGCCGGCATCGAGGCGCAGAGCGAACTCTGCTTCGAGAACCTGCATCGCATTCTGGCGCATGCGGGCTACACCCTGGCCGACGCGATCTTCGTCCGCATCTATCTCGCCGACTTCGCGCGGGACTTTGCGGCCTTCAACACCGTCTACGTCCGGCATTTTCCGCAGGACAGGCCCCTGCCGGCCCGCACCACGGTCGGGGTCGCGGCGCTTGGCCGTCAGGCGCTGGTCGAGATCGACCTTGTCTGCTTCCGCAAGACGTGACGATCGCGGCCGGCGCCCGATGCGCGCCAACCGCATCCTCAAGTTTTCCGCTCGGTCGCGACGAAGAAGACCAGCGTCAGGGTGAGCACCACCAGCAGGAGGACAAAGGAGGCGGCGGCCCCTTCGTTGAGCGACAGTCCCAGGAAGGCGCGACGATAGGCGAAGAAGCTCAGCACCTCGGTCGACACGCCCGGGCCGCCTTTCGTCAGGACGTAGGTGAGGTCGTAGGTGCGGAACTCGTTGATCAGCTGGATGATGACCGTGATGGCCGCCACGGGGCGCAGCATCGGCAGCGTCAGATACCAGAACTGCTGCCAGCCGCGCGCGCCATCGACCTCGGCGGCCTCGTAGGGCTCGCGCGGCAGGGCGGCAAGGCCCGCGGCCAGGATCAGCACCACGAAGGACATCTGCTGCCAGATATCGACGCCCGCCATGGTCCAGAACGCCACGGCGGGCGAACCGAGCCAATCGAGCCGCGGCAGGCCGGCGCGCTCCAGCAGAGCGTTGACGATCCCGAGATTGGGCTGCAGCAGCATGCGCCAGACCAGCCCCACGCTGATGGGCGACATGGCCATGGGGATGGTCAGGATCGCGAAATAGACCGGCTTCAAGGCCACGACGCGATTGAGCATGAGAGCGAGCCCGAGCCCGAGCCCGAACTCGCCCACGACCGTCACGAACGAGTAGCCGAAGGTGAGCCAGAGCGCGTGCCGGAAGCCGGGGTCGCCGAGGACGCGGACGACGTTCGCCCACCCCACGAGCGGCAGCAGGTTTGGATGCAGGAGGGTCAGGGACGAGACCGCCATCACGGCTGCATAGGCGAGCGGAAAGCCCATCACAATTGCCAGGAGCGACAGGCCCGGCAGGGCAAAAGCCCAGCCGGTCCGCCATTCCCGATCAAAGCGCATGCCGAACGACACCGGGCGGATTCAAGAGCACCGGATCCGGGCGCGCTACCTGGCCTTCTTCATCAGGTCGTCGAGGCCTTGCGCGGCGGCCTTGAGGGCCGTCGCATTGTCGGCCTGACCGCCAGCGGCGAGCGAAAGCTGGGTGCCGAGCACGTCCTCGTACTGCGCCGAATAGGCAAAGATCGGGAAGGGCTCGCCACTCGCCACCACCTGTTCGGCGGTCGCGTAGCTCGGGAACTTCCCAAGCACCGCCGGGTCCTTGTAGACGTCGGAACGGACCGGGGCGTGGCCCTCGAGGGCGCGCGCGACCGAGGTCCGCTTGCTCTGCACCCACTGGATGAAGGTCCAGGCGGCCTCGCGGGTCGGCTCGTCGACGTTCTTGGGAATGCCCCAGCCCCAGCCGCCGCTTTCCCCGTGGCCGCCCGGCATGACCGAAAGCGCGACCTTGCCCGCCGCGTTCGGGCACTTCTTGGCGTCGTCGATCTGCGGCAGCATCCACCAATAGGTGATCATGCTGAACGCCTTGCCGTCGCACATCAGGCGCTGCGTGTCGTCGAGCGTGGCCGACAGGGCACCCTGCTGCGCCCCGTTCCTGATGTTGTCGACATAGAGGTCGAAGGCGGTCCTGCCTTCGGGGCTGTCGAGCGCGACCTTGCCGGCCTGGTCGAGGTAGCGTCCTCCGGCCGAGAACAGGTAGTTGGAAAACTCCATGCTGTTCGGATCGCCGCGCTGCCCCTGCATGGCCGCGCCCGCGATGCCCGCCTTGGCCTTCATGAACTTGGACAGCGCCACGTAGTCGGCGAGCGAGCGGGGCGGCGTCAACTCGCCCTTGTTCTCTGCTCTCCAGGCTTCCGCGAGCTTGGGGTCCTGCAGGAGGTCGGTCCGATAGATCATCCCCATGCTGTAGTTGTACATCGGGATCAGGTAGAGGCCGTCGTTGCTGCGTCCGACTAGGTCGAGCATCGAGGGGATGAAGGGCGACAGCTCGAACTTCGATTGGGTGACGAGCGGGGTGAGCTCGGTCAGCCACCCGGCCGCTGGGAATTCGCCGGCCCACAGGAAATCGACCTCCAGCACCGTGTAGGCGCTGCTGGACCCCGTCAGCTGCGTCACGAGCTTGTCGTGCATGTCGCCGTAGGCGAGTTTCTCGAACTCGACCGCGATGCCGGTCTGCGTCTTGAACTCCGGCAGCATGGCCTCGATGATCTGGGTCTCGGGCACATCCTCCATCAAGGCGCGAAGCGTGATCGGATCGGCCCTGGCGGGAAGCGCCAGGGCGAGTGCCGTCAGGAGGCTGGCGGTGGTCAGCAGAAGCGACGTCGTTCTCATGGCGATCCTCTCTCTGGTGGTCCGATTGAAGCGGCTTGCTCGATGCTACTTGACGCTTCCGAAGGTCAGCCCCTGGACGATGAAGCGCTGGATGAAGCGGGACGCGACGACGAGCGGCAGGATCGCCAGCACGACGCCGGCCGACACCTTGGCGATCTGCACGCCGTTCGAGCTCTGCAGCGAGGCGAGCGCGACCGGTACGGTCTGCGTCGTCGGACCCGTGAGCACCAGCGCGAACAGAAACTCGTTCCACGACAGGATGAAGCCCAGCACGCTCGCCGCCGCGATGCCCGGCAGCGACACCGGGATCACGATGCGCCAGAACGCGCCCCAGGCGGTCGCGCCGTCCGTCATGGCGGCCCATTCGAGGTCGATCGGCACACCCTCGAAGAAGCCCATCAGGATCCAGGTCAGGAACGGCAGGTTGAGCGCCGCATAGGCGAGGATGAGGCCGGCCACCGAATTGGTGAGCCCGAAGGCGCGGAAGATCGCGAACGCCGGCAGGACCAGCGCCACGGGCGGCAGCATCTGCGTGGCCAGGACGAGGAAGCGGGCGAAGGCGTAGCCGGTCATCGCCGCGAAGGGCAGGGCCAGGGCGACCGAGCCGAGCGCCACGACCACGCTGTTGATGTAGAAGAGGCTGAACTTGTTGCGGGTCAGCAGCATGGCGTAGTTGTCCAGCGTGAAGCCGGGCGCGACGCTCGTCGCGTAGGCCTGCGGCTCCGGAACGAAGCTCGTGCGCAGCACCCACAGCGGAGGCAGCACGATGACGGCGGACATCAGCACGAGACCCGCATGCAGCCAGAGGCGGCCGCCCCTCGAGGCCCGGACGGCGCTCACGCGACCCTCGCGGTCGGGTTCCGGGGCGCGGGGCGCGGGATCAGCCTGGTGGTCGTGGGGTCGAACAGGTGCATGGGCTCGGGATCGAGATAGAGGGTGACCTGCCGTCCCGGTTCGGCGACGAAATGCCGGCCGAGCCGGACCGCGATGTCCTGGGGCGCAGAGGACCCTGACGTCTCGATCTGGCCCACCAGCACGAGTTCCGCTCCGAGCGCCTCGACGGCGACGACCGTGAAGGGGATCGGCTGCCAGTCCGGCGCGAGCGGCGCCTCGTAGAAGTCCTCCGGCCGCAAGCCCAGGATCACGGACGAGCCGACATGGCGGGCGTAGGCGGCCCGGTAGGGGGATGGCACGGCGATGCTCAGGTCACCGGCGACCTCTACGGTGAGCGTCCCCTCGGCCGCGCCCTTCAGGGCGGCCGGGA
>CAXUMV010000026.1:2003-5621 GCA_964252065.1 uncultured Lichenihabitans sp. | reverse complement strand
CGGCCGGGATGAGGTTCATCGGCGGCGTCGCAAGGAAGCGCGCCACGAAGGTGTCGGCCGGATCGGCGTAGACCTCCAGCGGACGGCCGACCTGGATCATCGATCCGCCCCGCATGATGCAGATGCGGTCGCCCATCGTCATGGCTTCGACCTGGTCGTGCGTGACGTGCACGATGGTCCGGCCCAGTCGCCGATGCAGCTTGATGAGTTCGAGCCGCATCTCGCTGCGCAGCTGCGCGTCGAGGTTGGACAGCGGCTCGTCGAGCAGGAAGGCGGCCGGGTCGCGGACGATGGCGCGCCCGAGCGCGACGCGCTGGCGCTGGCCACCCGACAGCGCCGCGGGCTTGCGGTCGAGATAGGGCGTGAGGCCCAACAGGTCGGCGGCCTCATCGACCTTGGTCCGAACGACGCCGGACGGCGTTCCCCGCATCCTGAGGCCGAACGCCATGTTCTGGGCGACGCTCATATGCGGGTAGAGCGCGTAGCTCTGGAACACGACCGCGACGTTGCGCTCGCGCGGCGGGATGGCATTCACGGATTTGCCCGCGATGAGAACCTCGCCGTCCGACACGCTTTCGAGGCCCGCGATCATGCGCAGGGTGGTGGATTTTCCACAGCCGGAGGGGCCGAGGAAGATGATGAACTCGCCGTCCTCGATCTGCAGCGAAACGTCCCGCACGCCGTACGCCGTCGGCGAGTAGCGCTTGGAGACGTTACGGAGCTCGATCGAGGCCATTCTCTCAGTCGTTTCATCCGCGACACCGCGGAGCGGCTCGCCGCGGCGCGTGGCCCGCGACGCAGACTGACAACATTCCCGCACAATTCAAAGAGGTATTTTGTGGGGTATTGTTCAGGACGGCGCGCTCGTCGGGGGCGCGGGGCTGCGCAGGAGACCGGCCGTGGCCCGTTACGTCGTATAGACGCCACCGGTCACGTTGACGCCCTGGCCCGTCATGAACCGCGCCCCCGACGAGCACAGGAACACGACGAGGTCGGCCACGTCCTCCGGTTCCTCCAGCCGTCCGAGAGGCGTCTGGGCGATGTAGTCCGCGACCACCTGCGCCGGCGTCACGCCGCGCAATCGAGCTTCCCATTCGACTTCGCGCGACTGCATGCCGGTCTTCACGAAGCCCGGGCACACGGCGTTGACCCTGATGCCGTGCGGGGCCAGCTCGCGGGCGAGGGCCTGGGTCCAGCCCAGGACCGCGAACTTGCTGGCCGAGTAATGGGCCAGCAACGGCGCCCCGACCTTTGCGGCGAGCGACGCCGTGTTGACGATCGCGCCTCTGCCCTCGGCGAGGAAGTGACGGGCCGCCACCTGGTTGGTCAGGAAGACGCCGCGCGCGTTCACGTCGAAGTTGAAGTCCCAGTCCCGGTCGGTGAGATCGACGGCCCGGTTCATCGTCGAGACGCCTGCGTTGGCGCAGAGGATCTCGCAACCGCCGAGCTTGTCGAGCGCGGCCGCAAAGCCGGCCTCGACGGAGTCGCGGCGCCTCACGTCCAGGCCGACCGCCCCGGCGGCGCCGAGCTCCGCGGCGGTGCGCTCGGCTCCCGCAGCATCGAGATCGGCGATGACGACCCTGGCCCCGTGCCGGATCAACGCCGCCACGATGGCGCGGCCGATGCCCGTGGCGCCTCCCGTGACGAGGGCGCGCCGGCCTGCGATATCGGAGCCGAGGGGGACCGACGACGTCATGCGGGACCTCTGGACATGAACCCGTATTGAACATATACGCAAAAAGTCGCACTTCACAAGCTTGGTCCGCCATGGCACGCCCGAGCTTCCACGAACCCCGCGGACGCCGCAGAACCTGAGACCGGACACCCCTCATGCCCCATCGCCAGCGCACCGAAACGCCTGACCCCGGCAGGGCGGCGGGGGTGGCGCGCGCTGCCCGACGGCACCAGGCGGCGCCCCGCCTGCTGGCGCATGTCCGCAAGGCCTCGATCCTGCAGAGCGTGCGTCAGAGCGGGTCGGTGCAGGTGGCCGAGATCGCGAGCCGGCTCGCCGTCTCCGAGATGACGATCCGCCGCGATCTCCTCGATCTCGAACGCGAGGGACATCTCAAGCGGCTGCATGGCGGAGCGGTTGCGGTTCAGGCCATCGCGATGGATCAGGACGAGCCTAGCTTCGACGCCCGGCTGAATCGCGACCGCGGCGCCAAGGAGCAGGTCGCGGCCGCGGCCCTGCGGCTGGTCGATGGCGCCAGAACGGTGGCGCTCGACGTCGGCGCCACGACCTTCCTTCTCGCGCAGCTGCTGCGGACGAGGCCCGGCCTTCACCTCTACACCAACTCGCTGCGGATCGCCGGCGCTCTCTCGGACGGTCCGCAACAGCTCTATGTGCCGGGCGGCCGGGTGCGCGGCACCGATATGGCGATCGGAGGCCCCGCCGCCGTCGAGGCCTTCGCCAAGCTCTGGTTCGACGTGGCCTTCGTGGGCGTGTCCGGCATGACGGCGGACGGCCTGTTCGACTACTCGATCGAGGATACGGAGATGAAGCGCGTCTATCTCGGCCGATCCAGTCGCAAGGTCGTGCTGTGCGACGCCTCGAAATTCCACCGCATGTCCCTGGTTCGGGTCGCGGGCTTCGAAGCCGTCGACACCCTCGTCACCGATGCCATGCCGCCTGTCGACATTCTGGCCGCGCTCGAAGCCGCCGATGTCGACATCGTCCTGACCGGGCCCTTGAACCCGACCGACGCCTGACGTCCGCATAGGAGGAGAAGAACACGATGGTTTTCGACGTCTTCGGCGCGAAAAAGAAGGTGGTCGCCGCCATGGCCCATATCGGGGCCCTGCCGGGCGCGCCCCTGTACGACGCCGGGGGCGGCGTCGCCAAGCTGATCGACGATGTGGCGCGCGACATCGAGAAGCTCCAGGCCGGCGGTGTCGATGCCATCATGTTCGGCAACGAGAACGATCGCCCCTACGTGTTCAAGGCGCCGCCCGAGGGCATCGCCGCCATGACGGCTGTGGTGCAATCGCTGAAACCGATGCTGACCGTGCCCTTCGGCGTCAACTATCTCTGGGATCCGACCGCCAGCGTCGCGATCGGCGCCGTGACGGGGGCAAGCTTCGTCCGGGAGATCTTCACCGGCCTCTTCGCCTCCGACATGGGTCTGTGGCAGCCCGACTGCGCCGTACCCTCCCGCCTGCGCGCGCAGCTCGGCCGCCCCGACATGAAGCTGCTGTTCAACATCAACGCCGAGTTCGCCTTCTCGCTCGATCAGCGCCCGATCGAGCTGCGGGCCAGGAGCGCCGTGTTCTCCTCGCTCGCTGACGCGATCCTCGTCTCCGGCCCCATCACGGGCCAACCCGCCGATGCCAGCGACCTTCGCCGGGTGTGCGAAGCGATCCACGACGTGCCGGTTTTCGCCAACACCGGCGTGACCATCGGGAACGTGTCCGAGGTGCTGGGCCTTGCGAGCGGCGTGGTCATCGGCACCCACTTCAAAGTGGATGGACACACGTGGAACGCCGTCGACGGCGACCGGGTCAAACGCTTCATGGACAAGGTCGCCCAGCTGCGCTGAGGCGTCGCCCGCATGACCTGCGTCATCGGCCTCGACATCGGGACGACGTCGACCGTCGGGGTCCTGCTGCGCCTGCCGGACC
>CAXUMV010000026.1:0-1993 GCA_964252065.1 uncultured Lichenihabitans sp. | reverse complement strand
CGGCGCGCTGAACTTGCTGATCACCGGCGGCAGCCAGGGCGCCCAACTGCTCTCCGAGCTTCTGCCCCAGGCCGTGCTGCGCCTGCCGGACCAGGTGCTGGCGGTCGCCACCCGGCCGGTGACGCTGCACGCCCGCCACCCGGGCTGGGCGGAGGAAGATCCGGCCCAATGGTGGGCGAACGTCTGCGCCATCGCGCCTGAACTCCTCGCGCAGGGCGGTATCGCGCCCGACGAGATCGCCGGCATCGGCGTGACCGGCATGCTGCCCGCGGTGGTGCTGCTCGATCGCGAGGGCCGCCTGATCCGCCCCAGCATCCAGCAGAGCGACGGGCGCTGCGGTGCCGAGGTCGAGGCCATGCGGGCCGAATGGCCCGAGCAGGCGTTCCTGGCCAAGGCCGGCAACGGCATCAACCAGCAGCTCGTCGGGGCCAAGCTCCGCTGGCTCGAGGTCCACGAGCCGGAGAACTTCGCCCGCATCGCGACCGTCTTCGGCTCCTACGACTACATCAACTGGCGGCTGACGGGCCGTCGGGCGATCGAACGGAATTGGGCGCTCGAGGCCGGCTTCGTCGATATCGGCACGCATGCGCCCGACCCGGCTCTCGCCGCCTTCGCCCATTGTCCGGCCGGCGCGCTGCCGCCCGTCATCGCATCGCACGCGGTTCTCGGCCCCCTCGGCGAGGACGCGGCGCGGCAGACCGGCCTGCCGGCCGGCACACCGGTCGTCGGTGGCGCGGCCGACATGATCGCCTCGGCGCTCGGCGCCGGCGTGGTGCGCCAGGGCGATATCCTCCTGAAATTCGGCGGCTCGGTCGACGTTCTCGTCGCCACCGACGTGGTGGCCCCCGATGCCCGCCTCTTCCTCGACTACCATCTCGTGCCCGGGCTGTTCATGCCCAACGGCTGCATGTCCACCGGCGGCTCCGGATTGAACTGGTTCGTGAAGACGTTCGCGGGCGGCGAGCAGGCGGCCGCCAGCGCGGCGGGGTTGACGATGCACCGTCATCTCGACGAGCTCGCGGCGGCCCGCCCGGCGGGCGCCGACGGGCTGACGGTGCTGCCGTACTTCCTCGGCGAGAAGACGCCGATCCACGATCCGGCGGCCCGCGGCGTGTTCTCCGGACTGACCCTCAGCCACGACCTCGGCCATCTCTGGCGCGCCATGCTGGAGGCCTATGCCTACGCCATCGCGCACCACGTCGAGGTGCTGAACGCCATGGGCCATGAGACGTCCCGGTTTCTGGTCTCCGATGGCGGATCGGCCAGCCGGGTCTGGATGCAGATCGTGTCCGACGTCCTCCAGCAGCCGTTGCAAGGCCTGAGCGGGCATCTCGGCTCGTGCATCGGGGCAGCCTGGACGGCGGCGGTGGGCACCGGCTTCACGGCCGACTGGGGCGGCGCCGCCCGACTGGTCCGCTTCGACGAGCTAATCCGGCCCGACCCGGCGAAGGCCGCGGTCTATGCCGACGGCTACAGGACCTACCGCGATCTGTATGTCCGCTTGGCGGCGACCTGATCCCGGCCGAAACAGCAGGCCGGACCGGATGGATGGTGCGATGTCTCAAACGCGCCATGCCGTCGGCTCCTTACGATATTCCGCCTATTCGGGGCGAGGGCGCGGTGGGCCGGGCAGGACTTGAACCTGCAACCAGACCGTTATGAGCGGCTTGGTTTGGCAGAAAATGCGTGAACTCTTGAGAGCGATGGACCACGGGCGGCAGCGATGAATCACGTTCTGTTCCGCCGTTTCACTGCCGTAACGCTGCCGTCGCAGCTGCCATGAAGAGCGTCCCGGGGGCGATCGGCAACATCCTCAAGATGGTGGCTGTTCGTAGACAGCCTGGCAACGAGGCGTGGCTTCTAGCAGGCTCGGGCAGCCTCGGGCGACCTGCCGGAGCAAGGTTGGCAGGGGCATGTCGGCGCTGAAGCGAGCTACAAGGCGGGCCAAGCTGAGCACGCCGCGGCGCCGACAGGGTCGGCAGACGATCGCCAC
>CAXUMV010000025.1:6986-16941 GCA_964252065.1 uncultured Lichenihabitans sp. | reverse complement strand
CCTTCGCCCCGTTGAAGGCGGCGATGTTCCGGCTGATGGTCGCCTTGTAGCTGATCTCGTGGAACAGGCCGGCCCCGTCGTTGTAGGCTACGCGGTTCCCCTCGTAGCGGGTGTCGCGGCACTCGATGTCGCACCACAGCCCGGGCCCGTGGTTGTGGTGCACGTCGTTGCCCCGCAGCACGAGCCCGGTCGTGACGGCGGCCTTCACGCCGCCGGCCTCCCAGGCGGGATCGTAGCCGCGGGTGTTGTTGCCGTCGATCTCGTTGCCCTCGATCAGCGCGCCCTCGTAGGACGCGCTGACCCCGAGCTGCCCGTTGCGTTCGACCCGGTTGGCGAGGATGCGCGCGCCGGCCCCCGCCAGGATGCCGAGGCCGCTGTTCAGCCGCACGAGGTTGTGCGTGACGGTCCAACCCGACGCCCGCCGGTTGTGGTGGCTGTAGATGGCGCCGCGCTGCGCCGGATTGGCGTAGCGTTCGACCACGAGATTGGCGACCGTGACCTCGCGCGCCCCGTTGCCCAGGAAGGCGTAGGGGATGGCGCTCACCTCGATCTTGTGGCGCTTGGGGTCGTCCGCCACGACGAGCCGGCGGTCCGCGTCGATGACGAAGCGGCCCGGGCCGAGCTCGTTTCGGCTCAGCACCCGGGCGAGCGGCTGTCCGTCGAGCCAGGCCGCTTCGGGCAGGCGGCAGGCCGGGAACGCGGGCCGGCATGCCCCGATGGGCGTGACGGCGACGAGGCGCTCCGCCCCGACCCAGGCCGAGCCGTCGGGGCGGAGTTCCGTGACCACGACCGCCCCGTCCATCACGGCCCCCGGCTCGCCGAAGAAGCCCTGGCCGTCCTTGGGCGCGACGGTCTCGCCGCGGTGACGTCCCGCAGCGATGCAGAAGACCGCGCCGACGCCGGCCCTGTCGACGGCCGCCTGGATCGGCTCGCCAGGCGCGATGCGGATCGCGCCCGGGGGGCAGGGGGCCTGCGTCGGCCCCGCGCTCGACACGTCCGGCGGGGTAAGCCCCGAGGGGAGCGGCGCGGCCGGGGGCTTGGCATCGGTCGCAAGCGCGGTGGCGATCGACAGCGCCACGATGCCCGCCGTGGTCAGAAGGCGGCCCGGTCTCCGCGGCCGGGTCGAATCGCGCACCGGCGCGGCCGCCCGCAAGGCGGGCCGCCTACATGGCCGCTCCCGCCGAGGCGGGATGGCGGTCGGGCTCGGGCAGCTTGCTGCCGAGCGCAACGGCCGGCGCCCCGAGGCCACCGCCGGCCTCGCGGCCGACCTGCAGGATGTCGCCGGGCCGCAACGGCGTGTCCAGGGCGGCCTCGAAGGTCTCGACCTTGCCAGCACGGTAGCGCGACAGACGCAGGACCGGCGGAGCGCGGTCCTGCGAGGGCACGAGCGGCAGCAGGTCGGCGCGCGTCTCGAGGTCCTGCCGCACGAGAGCGATGCTGCTCCGCCCGTCCTGGAGCTGCAGCGTCACGGCCTGGAGCTCGGTGGCGAGCTGGTTGAGGTAGGTAGGGCCGGCCGCGCGGAGCCTGATGCGGGCCTCGGCGATCGCGGCCTTCGCGCGGGAGGCCTCGCCGGTCACGCGCAGCAGGTCCGACTGCGTGCGGGCCCGCTCGCGCTGCAGGTCCTGGACCGGCGACTTGCGGGTCCAGCCATTGGCCAGCAGGCCGTTCACGTCGGTGAGTTCGCTGTCGATAATCTGGATCTGCTTGTTCTCGAGCGCCGCCTGCTCGGTATAGGAGACGATGTCGGCGTCGAGGGTGACGATCTGCTGGTTGAGCAGCGTGACCCGATCGGCCTGGGCCGCCTGCTCGAACGCCATGGTCTGGCGCTCGCTGTTCACGAGGGAGGCGACGAGCTCCGCGCGCTGGGGCTCCTTGATCGAAGCCTCGAAGCTCGGGGCGCCCTTGATCTGCGCCTCCAGGCGGTCCTTGCGGACGCTTTGCGAGATCTGGGCGAGCGTGAGGGCCGCGAGCCGCTCCTGGCTGCGGAGCATCTCGAGGCGCTGGGTGGTTTCCTCGGTGGTCAGGCGTTCGGAGCCGCCCGCCAGGCCCAGGCCGGTGCCGACCGTCATGCCGTCGACATAGGTGAACCGACCCGGCGCCCGAAGCTCGCCCACGATGGTCACGGGCCGGAGATCGGTCAGGCGGACCGTGATGGCCGGGTTCTTGAACAGGCCGTTGCCGAAGCGCTTCACGAGCTCGCCCTGCAGCTCCTGCGGGGTGAGCTCGACGGCCCGGACCTCGCCGATCAGCGGCAGCGTGATGGCTCCGGTGGGATCGACCAGGTAGCTGCCCGAGATGTCGGGCTGGTCGAACATCGTCACGCTGATCCGGTCGCCCGGGGCGAGGTCGAAGCGCTCCTCCGCGCCAGCCGCCGGGACGAGCGCGCAGCCGATCGCCACGACGCTCCAGCCGATCACCCGATCGATCCGGCGAGGCCATGCCGACCGCCCCGTCCTGCCTGTCGTGCGTGTCATGACCCAGGCCCACCGCGCTGCTTGACGAGCCGGGACCCTAGCAAGGCCCCGGCCGGGGCCGCGAGCGCCCATCCGGACAGGTCCCTCGCCAAACGCAGTACCCCTTCCGGCCAGGCCGATCGCGCGAAACCACGCCGCCCGATGCCGATCCTGGCGCGCCGCCGCGACCGGAAGGGAGGTGCTACTCCCTTTGCAGCGGTTGCCGCTCTCGTGGAAGGACGCGACGATCCGCGATGAGGTTCAGGGCATCGCCGTCTCTCGTCGAGGACGGTGCCGCGGACCCGAGATGTGCGGGCAGGCGAGGCGAGCGGAAAGTCGGAGTGACGATGACGAACATCCTGGTGACCGGCGGCGCCGGTTTCATCGGCGCCAACCTTTGCGAAAGCCTGCTGTCGGCCGGCGCGAGCGTGACCTGCCTCGACAACTTCTCCTCCGCGCGCCGGGACAACGTCGCCCATCTCGAGCGCCATCCGAAGTTCCGGCTGATGAACGGCGACGTGCGGGCCGCGATCCGGGTCGACGCCGACGCCATCTACAATCTGGCGTGCCCCGCCTCCCCGCCGCGCTACCAGGCCGACCCCGTCTTCACGATCGAGACCTGCGTGCTCGGGGCCATCAACGTCCTCGAGCTCGCCCGGCGGACGGGCGCGCGGGTCTTCCAGGCCTCGACCAGCGAGGTCTACGGGGAGCCCTTGTGCTCGCCGCAGCCCGAGACCTACCGCGGCAACGTCAACAGCTGGGGCATCCGCGCCTGCTACGACGAGGGCAAGCGCTGCGCGGAGGCGCTGTTTCACGACTACCGCCAGCAATACGGCGTCGACGTCAGGGTCGCCCGCATCTTCAACAGCTACGGCCCGCACATGGACCCCACGGACGGACGGATCATCCCGAACTTCATCACCCAGGCGCTGCGCGGCAACCCGCTCACGATCTACGGGGATGGGACGCAGACCCGTTCGCTGTGCTTCGTCGACGATCTCCTGGCCGGCATCGCGGCCCTGATGGCGGCCCCGGCGATGGCCGGGCCGGTGAACCTCGGCAACCCGCACGCGCTCACGGTGCTCGAGATCGCCGAGGCCGTGTCGGAGGCCGTGGGCCGGCCCGCCTCCATCCGCTTCGAGCCGCTGCCGGCCGACGATCCCTCCCAGCGCCGCCCGGACATCGGGCTGGCCCGCAGCGCCCTCGGGTGGGAGCCCCGCGTGACGCTCGCCGAGGGGCTCCGGCAGACGGTCGCCTATTTCGCCGGCCTGCTCGGGACGGGCGGCCACGCGGGTCTCCGTCTCGCCGAAGCCGCCGAATGACCGCCGCGCACGCCTTTGCGGGCGGCTCCCCCGCGGTGCGGCCCGGTCCGCGCACCTTCGAGGTCATGGGCATTCCCGTGAGCGCGATCGACATGGACGCTGCGGTCGCCACCATCGAGGGCTGGGTCGATACCGGCGCCCGTCACTATGTGTGCGTGGCCGGCGCCCACGGGCTGGTCGAAAGCCGGACCAACCTGCCGCTGCGGCGCAGCCTGCGCGCCGCCGGCCTCGTGACCCCGGACGGCATGCCGCTGGTGTGGGTGGCGCGGCTGCGGGGCATTGCCAAGGTCAGCCGCGTCTACGGGCCGGATCTCATGACGGCCCTGAGCGGGTCGTCGTCGCCGGCTACCTGTTCCCGCGGATCAGCTGGTTCTACTACGGCGGCGGCGAGGGCGTTGCCGAGCGGCTGCGCGACCGGCTGCGGCAGGCCAATCCCGATCTCGACGTCGTCGGCTGCATCACGCCCCCGTTCCGGGCCATGACGCTCGAGGAGGAGGACGCGATGGTGTCGGCGATCAACGAGGCCAAGCCCGACATCCTCTGGGTCGGCCTCGGCGCGCCGAAGCAGGAGCTCTGGATGATGCGCCTGCGGGACCGTCTGGATGTCCCGGTCATGATCGGGGTCGGGGCCGCGTTCGACTTCCTGTCGGGCACCAAGCGGCAGGCGCCGCCCTGGATGCGCCGCAGCGGCCTCGAGTGGGCGTTCCGCCTCGGGACGGAGCCCAAGCGCCTGTTCGCCCGCTACGCCATCATCGTTCCATGCTTCCTGCTCGTCCTGGGATGGGAGGCGATGCGCACCGTGGCGAGATCGCCGCGTCGCGCGTGACGAGCGCCCCCCAACCCTTTAGCGCGTCCGATCGGGGCAGGCGTGCTCCGGCATCCGCCGCGTCACAGTTTGGGCGTGTCACGCCGATGAGCGAGCCAGTCGCAGTCCTGTTGTCGATGCACGACCGCCTCCTCAAGGAAGGCCTCATGCGGGTCCTGGCCCGGGACGACATCCGCGCCTTCGATCTCGTGCGGGGAGGGGACCCGGTCGCGATAGCGGGAAGCGAACGCTTCATCGTCATCGTCGGAGAACCGCCGGGCGGCGGCCTCGACCTGCCGTTCATCGAACGCTTCAAGGCCCGCTATCCGCAAAGCCTCGTCGTCCTGCTCGCCGACGAATGTCCGGCCGACCGGCGTTGGGCGGCCGAGAAGCTCGGGGTGTCGGGCGTGTTGCTGAAATCGATCTCGAGCGACACGTTCGTGGCGAGCCTCCGCCTCGTGGCGCTCGGGGAGAACGTGTTCAGCGCCCCCAGGGCTCTGGCGACGCTCGCCCCGCCTCTCGACCAGGATGCGCGCCCCTCGCCGGCGGACGACCCGATGGCGTCGGAGGCGAACGGCTCGCCGGACCTTCCCCGGTCGCCGCCCGTGGCGTTCACCGCGATGGAGATCAAGATCCTCGCCTGTATGGCGGCAGGCGAGCCTGACGGCGTGATCGCCCGGCGGTTCCGGCTGACCAAGGGCGCCGTCGAGGCGAGCCTCGCGGCCATCCTGGCGAAGACCAAGGCGTCCAATCGCGCGCAGGCCGCGCTTTGGGCCTTGCACGACATGGACAGCAGCGAGCTCGCCCTCCGGATCCGGGCCGCGACCCCCACGCCGAAAGGCTGACCTGCCGCACCCGGGGCGCGTCGGCCAAGCTTGCCGCCACGATCGCCGTGTCGTCGTGCCGAGGTTTACGGGATCCCTGCCGGTCAGCCCCTTCGCTTAGCGCCAAGCGGTGAAAAACGGCATTCGTCGAGACGCATGGACCTGACCCGTCTCCGTGGTGCCGAACGGAAAACTCGGCGGCCGCGCTGCCGTTACGTCAGGCGCAGACCGACGACCAACACCATGCAACGGCGCCACGGCACGTCACCGGTCGCGCGATTGTGACCCTGGCGACGCAGAGTCCATTCTTCTTGGTATGAATGCAGCTTGCAAGATTCTTCGTTTTGACAATATGGTTAAACCTAGGTAAGTCTGAGACCCATTTTGGGAAATGCGTCAAATTTGATGCTTTTGAGTAATTCTGGATGTGGAGGCGAGATTACAAGTCATGGCGAACGCATCGCTATACATCTGGCCGAGTCATCGGGTTGGAGTGAAGATTCAAGTCATTTAAAATTTGATGTTTTTCATTTTTCTTTGTACAACAAGTTCCTTTTGATGCTAAGTTAGGCTCATATTGATGGAGTCTTGGCGATGAGACGGGTGCCGATTGCCTTATGCATGACAAACCGGCTCTTGATGGATTGTCTCTGTCTCATGCTCATGACAGAGCGCTACAAGGTATATAAAACGTCTCCTGATCTTATTTCTACAAAGATCAGGGCGGATTCGCGCTTTGTGCTGATCCTCGATAAAAGCGACAGTCGCGGCTTCGACGCTGCTTTCGTGCAAGACATGAAACAGCGATTTCCTCACAGCCAGATCGTCCTTCTTCTTGAGACCTGCTCGCAGGAACAGCGCTGGCAGGCGGCCCAGCTCGGCGTCGCGGGCGTGCTGCTCAAGACGATCTCGAGCGAGGTCCTGGTCGCGAGCCTGAAGCTGGTCGCCTTGGGCGAGCACGTCTTCAGCGTCCCGAACATCGCGGACCATCCGGGGAGCCTGATGGTGACGAGCGACGATCCGCTCGGGCTGGGCGCCGTCCCGCCTCTCCCGACCGCGCGAGCCGATCCGGCCGAGGGCAAGCCGGAGGTCTCGCCTCAGCGGCCGGGCGAAGCCGCCGGGGACAAGCTGTCGCGTCGGGGAGACCTGTCGGAGCGGGAAAAGGAGATCCTGGGCTGCCTGATGGCGGGCCACTCCAACAAGGTCATCGCCCGGCGGTGCCAGATCACCGAGGCGACCGTAAAGGTCCATCTCAAGGCCATCCTGCGCAAGACGGAGGTCGCCAACCGCACGCAGGCCGCGGTGTGGGCGACCAAGCACCTGACGGCGATCACCACCTACGCAGCGGTCGCCTCCTCCGCCCTCGCGGGCGGGCTGCCGGTGTAATGGGCGCCGCCGGCATGGGCCGGCCGGACGCTGTCTGACGCTTCTGGATTGCCCCGGGCCTCACCCCCGCCGTCATCGCGAGGCGCGTCGGCGCCGCGGCGGTCCAGGATCCGTTCAGCGCCCCGGACTAGGGACAAAGCCCGCGTTCGACATGCCGGCGTGCGCGGCAGGGCCGCAACCCGAAGCGCCGGCGCCGGGTCGACCGGTCCCGCGGCACCGGGAGCCGATCCCGAGCGCCGCCTGAGTCCCCCGACGACCCGGACATCCGAATAGCCGTCCCGCCGTCCGGCTCGGGATCGTCTCCTTCGAGCGCGCATCGGGCCGGGGCTCCGCGCGTGCGCCACTTTGGCTCTTGCAACGGGGCTCCCGCATCGCCTTTCTCGGCGCCTGCCGCGGCCGTTGAGGAGTGCCGGACGATGACCGATGCCGCCCGGAGCGGGCCTGCCCGCGAGGAGCGCCCTCTCGCCGACTACGCCGCCCTCGGGGATGGCCGCTCGGTCGCCCTTGTGGCCTCGGACGGGACAATCGCCTGGTGGTGCGTGCCCAGCATCGATTCCGCGCCCCTGTTCGACAGCCTGATCGATCCCGCGCGCGGCGGGTTCTTCCGCCTCCAGCCGGTCGGGCCCTTCAAGGTGGAGCGGCGCTACCTCAAGGACAGCAACGTGCTGGAGACGACCTTCACGACCCGCGCGGGCGTCGCGCGCCTGACCGAGTCGATGAACAGCACGCTGGCCGGGCGGCTGCCCTGGTGCGAGCTCGCGCGCCGCATCGAGGTCCTGTCGGGCACCGTGACGCTGCGGACCTCCCTGGTCTTCGGCACCCGCGCCGACACGATCTCGCCCTGGCTGCAGCCGAACCGCAACGGCTGCATCTTCCACGCGGGGCCCGTGATCGGCCTCCTGCGCGTCACGCCCAACGTCCGCATCCACTTTGAGGAGGACCGGGCCATCGAGGCCGAGATGTCGCTTCTTGCGGGCGAGCGCGCGGTGATCGCCATCGTGGCCGGCGAGGACGAGCCGCTCGGGGTGCCGCCGATGCCGGACATCGACGCGCGGATCGAGCTCAGCGACCAGGCGTGGCGGAGCTGGGCGGAAGGGCTCCGGGTCGAGGGTCCCTACGCGCAGGCGGTCCGCCGCAGCGCCCTCGTGCTGAAGCTCCTGCTGTTCTCCCCGAGCGGGGCGATCGCGGCCGCGGCCACGACCTCGCTCCCCGAGCGGATCGGCGGCGACAAGAACTACGACTACCGCTACGCCTGGGTGCGCGACGCGGCCTATGCGGTCAACGCCTTTCTGCGCCTGGGCGTCGTGCCCGAAAGCAAGGCGGCCTTCACCTGGCTGATCCAGCAGCTCGGCCGGACGGGCGCCCGGGTCTGCTTCACCCTGGCCGGTGGCGAGGTGCCCGAGGTCGAGCCCCTGGCGCTGGCCGGCTACCGGGGCTCGCAGCCGGTCGTGACCGGCAACCGGGCCGCCAAGCAGCACCAGCACGGCATCTACGGCGACATCTTCGAGACCGCGGCCCTGTTCGTCCGGGGCGGCAACATCCTCGACCAGCGCAGCGCCACGATCCTGTCCGCCCTGGCCGACGAGTGTGCCGACCGGTGGCGGCAGAAGGACTGCGGCATGTGGGAGCTCGAGGAGCCCCGGCACTACACCATGTCGAAGATCAGCGCGTGGCAGGCGCTGGCCCGCGCGGTCGAGCTCGCGCACAACGGCCACCTTCCCTCGACCTGCGTGCCCCGATGGCAGCGGGAGCGCGACCGCATCGTGGCCTGGGTGTCGGAGCATTGCTGGTCCGAGCGGCAGCAGGCCTACACCTTCTTCCCCGGAACCGACCGGCTGGACGCCTCGCTGGCCCTTGCGGCGCGCTTCGGATTCGACGGCAAGGAGCGGCTGGCGTCCACCTGCGATGCGATCCGGCGGGAGCTCGGCCGGGGGCCCTACCTCTACCGCTATTCGGGGGCGGAGCACGAGGAGGGCGCGTTCCTGGCCTGCTCGTTCTGGCTGGTCGAGGGGCTGGCCTCGCTCGGCCGGCGGGAGGAGGCGCGCAGCCTGCTGGACGGCGTGCTGGGCGCGATCACCCCCGGCGTCGGCATCTTCAGCGAGATGGTGGACGTCGACAGCGGGGCCTATCTCGGCAACCTGCCGCAGGGCCTGAGCCATCTCGCGCTGATCCACGCCGTGTGCTCGCTCGAGAACCCGGACGGGCCCTAGACGGGCGAGGCCGGCCGTGGCTTGAGGAGAGACGATGAAACTGAGCTTTTTCCAGAACTCGAAGAGCGGCGGCCCCGGCCTGATCGGCGAGTATGCCGAGGAACGGGGCTGGCCGATCCGGCAGGTCATCGGCTTCGAGCAGGCAAGCGGGGTCGCGGCCGAGCCCATGCGGCACGACGTCGTGGTCTTCCTCGGGTCGCCGCGCAGCGCCTTCGAGATGGACGAGCCGTGGATCGCGCATGAGTTCCACCTGATGAAGCGCTTGCTCGCCTTCGGGACGCCGGTGCTCGGCGTGTGCTTCGGCGCCCAGCTGATGGCCCGGGTGATCGGGGGCGAGGTGCGCACCATGGACCAGGCCTTCCGGGGCTGGCACGCCAACGAGGCGGTGGCCGACCCCGTCTGGCGAGGCCCCTGGCTGCGCTGGCACAACGACCGCATCTTCCTGCCGGCCGGTGTCGAACCGCTGGCGACCTCCGAGGGCATCGTCCAGGGTTTTGCGCACGCCAACGCGGTCGGCATGCAGTTCCACCCGGAGATCACCCCGCCGATGCTCCGCCAGTGGATCGAAGGCTCGACGGGGAACACGGCGACGGAGGCGATGGCCGAGGCCGAACGCATCCTGAACGCGGATTTCGAGGCCATTCGGCGCCGCTCGTTCGCGCTGTTCGAGCACGTGTTCGATCGCCTGCTCGGCGTGCCGGCCGACACCACGGCCGCGGCGCTCTAGCCGGCGTCGTCGCCCTCGAGGATGCGCCCCAGCAGGGTGCCGTAGCGGTCGACCTGCCGCCGCACGCGCCGCGCCTCCGCGGCATCGGGTGCCGTAGCCATGCTCCAGAGCCCGAGCTGGAACGCCAGATAGCAGGGGGTCAGGAGCGCGATCAGCGCGGGATCGATCGGACGCCCGCCCTCCCGTTCGGCCACGGCCGCAAGCCGGTCTCCCGCTGCGCCGGTCAGC
>CAXUMV010000025.1:3510-6976 GCA_964252065.1 uncultured Lichenihabitans sp. | reverse complement strand
GCCGATCATGTTGTGGGCGGCGTGGTGGTCGAGGGCGTCGCATTTCAGCAGCCGGCCGCCGGGGAGGACCAGCCATTCCCACGCCTGCAGGCGGTTGTCGGTTTCGATCCGCCCTTGGCGCCAGGCCAGCCGGTCGACCTCCTGCGGCGTCCACCGGTCGAAGCCGCCCGCGCAGGCCGGCCCGAGGGCTTCGGCCGCGTTGTGGCGCGCCATGCCCAGCAGGGCATGCAGCGACGCCCCGCGATCGGGCTCGGCCGGGAACGACCGCGCCCGGAACCCGAGATAGCGCCCGACCTGCAAGGCCAGCGCGTCCGGTTCCATCGCGGCGGGATCGAGCGTCCGGCCGGCGGCCATCCAGCGCTCGACCAGGAAGCCGTGGCAGAGGCCCGCGACCTCCGGGGTGAACCCCGCGGCATGAAGCCGTCGTGCGCGGTCCAGCTTGCGGCGCCCTTCCGCGCCCAACCCTGCGAATTTGGCGAGCCAGGGGCCGCCCCGCGCCCGCGCCAGGACTTTGCGGCGCTCCTGCTGCGCGCAGACGGGGGGCCAGTCCGCCGCCGTCCCCTCGCGATGGGCCCGCCACCGGCCGGCCGAGAGGTCCTCAAGCGCGACTTCCCCCTCGCCGAGAAGGTCGCCGATCCATGTCGACAGCCGATGCGCGGGCCGCGGCGCGGCAAGCACGAGGCCGTCGACCTCGACGAGCGGCCGCCTGGCCCCGTGCCATCGCGTGAGGTGGCGCGGGCTCGCCTCCGGGCCCGGCGCGCCGTCGTGGCTCGGGAAGAAGACGATGCGGTCGCGGGCGACGCCCTGGCCCTCGAGCCAGTCCGCGACGGCGCCGAACGAGCTGCCCGACAAGCCCGGCCCCTCGTCCACCACCGCGACCCGGGCCGGCTTCCCGGCGAGCACGGCCTCGGCCACGGCCGCCGAGACTGCAAGCTCGCGCCGGAACGGGTGGCCGACCGGCCGCACCGTGACCGGAGGCTCGGCCCCCAGGGCCGCGGCCACCATGGCGCCGAGCGGCGCTCCGATGCTGCGGATGCCGATCACGCGGGCCGTTTCGTCCAGTCCCGACAGCGCGGCCGCCGCGGCAAAGCATTCCGGGTAGACGGCATAGAAGGCGAACCCCTCGACCAGCTTGGTCCGGAGGGGCTCCGGCCCGAGGGCGGCCCCGAGCGCCGGAACTGCGGGGAGCGGGCTAGTGTGGGCGAAGCCGCTCGTCCAGGACGTCCAGACGGCGCGCGCGAGATCGAGGAGCAGCGCCGTCGCGGCGGCTTGCCCCGGCGAGAGGATGTCGGCGCCCGCCCGTTCGGCCTCGTGGTCGGCGATCCCCTGCAGCAGCTCCCCGGCGTCGATGAAGGCTGTCACGAGCCCGGCGTGGCGCTGCAGGCCGGCCGGCCGGGCGGGGATCCCCGCCAGGGCCGCGGCGATGCGCTCGAGCTTGGCGGCGGCCGGCTCCGTTCGGCTCACATCCCCGTAGACCAGCATCCCGCGCCTGCGCTCCGTCATGACCCCGCGGGCGATCCGGGCGAGGGCGGCGAGGCCCGATCCTGGACCGCGTCGCTGCGCTCGCGACGACGACAGGGGCCGTTCGATGCCGGTTTGCTTCGATACCGCGTAGTATACGGGAGCGCATCACGTCCTGCCATGGCAACCCGTCCCGACTATCCCCTTCGCCCCGCTTGCGGGGAGAAGGTGCCCGACAGGGCGGATGAGGGGCCTTTGCAGTAGAGGACTCCCCTCATCCGGCCTGTCGGCCATCTTCTCCCGCGGAGCGGGCGAAGGGCCTTTGCCGGCGAGGGACAGGCCGTCCCTATCAGGCCGCCTCGAAAGCGATTGAGCGTGCTCTGGAGTCCTGCGAAGGGAGGGGATGACACGTCTGCCCGTCCGTCGCATTCCCTCCGCCTTGCGACGCTTCATCGACAGCGAGGCCTCGGGCGGCCTCGTGCTCATCGCCATGGCGGCGCTGGCCCTCGTGCTCGCGAACTCGCCGCTGTCCGCGATCTATGCGGACGTGGTGGCCGCCAGGGTCGCCGGCCTGTCGCTCCAGAGCTGGGTGAACGACGCGCTGATGGCCGTGTTCTTTCTCCGGGTCGGGCTCGAAATCAAGCGGGAGATGCTGCACGGGCAGCTGCGCACCAAGTCCGCGCGCGCCGTGCCGGGCCTTGCGGCCCTGGGCGGCATGGCGGTGCCGGCCCTGATCTTCGCGGCGATCAACTGGGGCCGGCCGGGCGTAGGCGGCTGGGCCATCCCCTCGGCGACCGACATCGCCTTCGCGCTCGCCGTCCTGTCGCTGCTGGGGGACCGCGTCCCGGCCTCGCTCAAGGTGTTCCTGACCGCGCTCGCGATCCTCGACGATCTCGGGGCGGTGCTGATCATCGCCGTGGTCTACACGCGGGACCTGTCGCCGCTTTATCTCGGGCTGTCCGCGGGCGCCGTCCTCGCGCTCCTCGCGCTCAACCGGGCGGGCGTGCGGCGCCTCTGGCCCTTCCTGATCGGGGGATTGGTGCTGCTCGCCCTGATCTGGCGGTCGGGCGTCCACTCGACGGTCGCGGGCGTCCTCCTCGCCTTCGCGATCCCGGCCGACGGGGGCCCCGCCGAGGACCGGCCGACCCCGCTGCACCGGCTCGAGACGGCGCTGGAGCCCTGGGTGGCGTTCCTCATCCTGCCGCTCTTCGCCTTCCTCAACACGGGCGTCGCGATCGGCGGCCATGGCCTTGCGGCCCTGGCCGAGCCGGTGACGCTCGGGGTCGCGGCCGGACTGGTGCTGGGCAAGCAGGCGGGCGTGCTGGCCGGGCTCGGGCTCGGCATGGCGTTGGGCACGGGGCGGCCCCGGGGAGCGAGCTGGCTCCAGCTCTACGGCACGGCGCTGCTGTGCGGGATCGGCTTCACCATGAGCCTGTTCATCGGCATGCTGGCCTACGGGACGAGCCCCGAGCTGCAGAGCCAGTCGAAGATCGGCGTGCTGGCGGGCTCGCTGCTCTGCGCTGTAGCCGGCACGCTCGTGCTGCGGCTTGCCGCCCGGCCGGAGGCGGGCGGCTGAGCGCCTTCAGAGGCGGCCCGACGCCCCGCGCGGAAGAAACCGGCCGGTGCCGGGCTGCGCCGTCGCCTGCCCGTCGGCGAAGACGGTCTGCCCGCGCAGCAGCGTCATGACCGGCCAGCCGGTCACCTCGAGCCCCTCGTAGGGCGTGTAGTCGCTGCCGTGATGCATGAGGGATTGACTGATCGTCACCCGCTTGCCGGCATCCCACAGCGCGATGTCGGCGTCTGCGCCGACCGCGATCGAGCCCTTCTGGGGATAGAGCCCGTAAAGCTTGGCGTGATTGGTCGAGCTCAGCGCCACGAACTCCTGCAGCGAGATGCGGCCGCGCCCGACCCCCTCCGAGAACAGGATCGGCAGCCGCGCCGCGAGGCCCGGGATGCCGTTCGGCACCCAGCGGAACGAGCTGCGCGCCCGGGGGCCCGTCTTGCC
>CAXUMV010000025.1:0-3500 GCA_964252065.1 uncultured Lichenihabitans sp. | reverse complement strand
AAGGGGCAGTGGTCCGACGAGAAGGTCTGGAACACCCCGTTCCGCAGCCCGCGCCAGATGGCGTCCTGCGAGGCCCTGTCGCGCGGGGGCGGCGAGCAGACGTATTTCGCCCCGCTCATGTCCATGCCCAGGCCTTTGAGATCGTTGGCCGTCAGCACGAGATATTGCGGGCAGGTCTCGGCGAAGATCGTGAGGCCGCGGCGGCGCGCCCACTCGATCTGCTCCATCGCCTCCCGGCCCGACACGTGGACGATCATGATCGGGATGCCGATGAGCTCCGCATGCGAGATGGCCCGGTGGGCGGCCTCCCGCTCGACGAGCTCGGGCCGCGACACGGCGTGGTAGAAGGGCGCCGTCTCGCCATGGCGCTCGAGCCGGTCGGCCATGAACCTGATCTGGTCGTAGCCCTCGGCATGGACCATCACGAGGGCGCCTTCCTGCCGTGCCACCTCGAACACCTCCAGCAGCTGCCGATCGGTCAGCACCATGTCGTCGTAGGTCATGAAGACCTTGAACGAGGTGTAGCCGTCCTTGACGAGCGCCGGCAGCTCCTGGCCGAGCACCTGCGCGCTCGGGTCGGTGACGATGAGGTGGAAGCCGTAGTCGACCAGCGCCTGGCCGTCGGCCTTGGCGTGATAGGCCTCGACGCTGGCGCGCAGCGACTCGCCGCGCCGCTGCAGCGCGAAGGCGATCACGCTCGTGTTGCCGCCCGCCGCCGCCGAGCGCGTGCCGCTCTCGAACCCGTCCGCCATGACGATGCCCTCGCCCGAGAACTGGTCGAGATGCACATGGCTGTCGATGCCGCCCGGCATGACCAGGAGGCCGCTCGCGTCGATCGTGCGGGCCGCCGGGCCGACATCCTCGCCGAGCGACACGATGCGGCCGTCCCGGACGCCGATCTCGCAGGGGCTGGTATCGGCGGCGGTGACGACGGTGCCGCCGCGGATGGCGAGATCGAGGGTCATGGGGTGTCCTCCGAACGGGCTTAACGCAGGGCGCGCTCGAGGCTGGCGATCAGGCGGTCGACCTCCTCCAGCGTGTTGTAGTGCACCATGGAGACGCGCACGACGCCGCCATGCTCCGCCAGCCCCAGGTGCTCGATCAGCCGGCGCGAATGGAAGTCGCCGAACCGGATGCCGAGCCCGTCCTTGTCGGTCTCCCGCACGATGTCGCCAGCCTCCCGGCCATCGACCTTGAAGGCGATCGTGGGCACGCGGCTCGCGGCATCCCCCGTGCGGAGCCCGACGATGCGCACGTCGTTGCGGCTCCGCAGATAGCCGAGCAGCCTCTCGCAGAGAAGCGCCTCGTGCGCCGCGACATCGTCGAAGGCGCGCACGACAGCCGCGCGATCGCCGGTGCCGCCGCCCAGCGTGTCGACATAGTCGACGATGCCGGCCGCGCCCCAGGCGAGCTCGTAGTTCGTGTTGCCGGGCTCGAGCTTCATCGGCACGTTGTCCTTGCCGTAGAAGTAATGATAGAGACCGTCGAGCTCCAGGAGCTTGTCGTACTTGCCGTACAGCACCGCGAAGTGCGGCCCGTAGGTCTTGTAGAAGCTGAACACGTAGTAGTCGACGTCCCACGCCTGGACGTCAACCGCGCGATGGGGCGCGTAGGCGACGGCGTCGACCGCGATCTCGGCCCCGCGGGCGTGCACCCGGGCCGCGATGGCGGCCACCGGGTTGATGGTGCCCAGGATGTTCGAGGTGTGCGTCACGGCGACCAGCCGGGTGCGCGCGCTCATGAGGGCGTCGAGCGCGTTGAGGTCGACCGTCAGCGTAGCGGGGTCGAGGCTCCAGGTCTTGATCACGACCCCACGCTCGGCGAGCCGCCGCCAGGGCCCGATGTTGGACTCGTGGTCGAAGTCGGTGACCACGATCTCGTCACCCGGCTGCAGCCGGCCCTCCATGGCGCGGGCCAGGAACTGGAACAGCACCGTGGTGGAGGGGCCGAGCACGATCTCCTCCGGCCGGGCCGCGTTGAGCAGCAGCGCGAAACGCCGGCGCGCCTCGCGCAGCCGCTCCACAGCGCGCCGGGACTGCGGGTAGCTCGCCCCGGTCTGCACGCTGGTGGTCAGCAGGTAGTCGCGCACCCGGTCGGCGACCGTGCCCAGCACCAGCGAGCCGCCGGCATTGTCGAGATACGCAAAGCCGTCGGCGAGCGCCGGGAACCGGCTGCGGACGTAGTCGACATCGAGCGCCATGGGTCCTGCTTTCGAAAGACGGTCAGTGCGACAGCACGGCTTGCAGGAAGCCGCGCAGGCGCGGGTCCTGCGGGGTGTCGAAGAGGGTCGCGGGCGGCCCCTGTTCCACGATGCGCCCCTCGCTCATGAACAGGATGCGGTCCGCCACCTGGCGGGCGAAGCCCATCTCGTGGGTCACCACCACCATGGTGACGCCGGTGCGGGCGAGGCCCTGCATCACCTCGAGCACCTCGCCGACCATCTCGGGATCGAGCGCGGAGGTCGGCTCGTCGAAGAGCAGCACCTTGGGCTCCATGGCGAGCGCGCGGGCGATGCCGACCCGCTGCTGCTGGCCGCCGGAGAGCTGGGCGGGATACTTGTCCACATGCCCCTCAAGGCCGACGCGGACCAGCAGCGTCCTGGCGCGGGCCTCGGCGTCGGCCCAGGACAGGCCGCGGACCCGCACGGGGCCGAGCGCCACGTTGCGCAGCACGCTGAGATGGGGGAACAGGTTGAAGTTCTGGAACACCATGCCGGTCTCGGCCCGGATCATGGCGAGCTGGCGCGTGTCGCCGACCGTGAAGCCGTCGACCACGATGTCGCCCGCATCGTGGCTTTCGAGGCGGTTGATGCAGCGGATCAGCGTGGACTTGCCCGAGCCCGAGGGGCCGATCACCACCAGCGTCTCGCCGGCCTCGACGTCGAGGGTCACCTCGGCGAGCGCGCGGAAGCGGCCGAACGACTTGCTGACCCCGCGCAGCGAGATGATCGAGGCCATCACCGGCCTCGCCGGTTGAGCCGAGCCTCGAGCAGCCCGACGGACCGGACGAACGGCAGCAGCAGGATCACGTAGATCACGGCGGCGCCGATCAGCGGCGTCGGGTTGGCGGCGAGCGCCTGGGCCTGCGTCGCCTGCTTCAGGAGATCCGGCATGGCGACCACGGAGGCGAGCGCGGTGTCCTTCATGACGTTGATGGAATTGGAGGTGAGCGGCGGGATCACCAGCTTGACGGCCTGCGGCAGGACGATGTCGGTCATCTGCCGGAACGCCCCGAGGCCGATGGCCCGGGCCGCCTCGAACTGGCCCTTGGGAACCCCCTCGATCCCGGCGCGCAGGATCTCGGCCGAATAGGCGGCCGAGACGAGGCTGAGCGCGCTCGTCGCCGCCCAGAAGGGGGGCAGGCGCAGGCCGACGAAGGGCAGCGCGTAGTAGATCACGATCAGCAGCACGAGCACCGGCACCGAGCGGAACACGTCGATATAGGCGATGGCGACCACCGAGACCGGCAGGCCCCCGTAGAGCCGCAGCAGCACGAGCAGC
>CAXUMV010000024.1:0-17091 GCA_964252065.1 uncultured Lichenihabitans sp. | reverse complement strand
CCGTAGTAGCGATAGGGCAGGAACTTGCCGCTCATCGCGATCGCCACGCGGTCGCCCTTGGGGTTGGCCTGCCGCTCGATCGAAAAGTCGAAGTCGATGGCCGACATGATGCCGTCGCCGAACTCCTCCTCGATCAGCGCCTTGATGGCGGGGCCGTTGACCATCACCATTTCGAAGAAGCGGTACAGCAGCGGATCGGTGGGCGGCATCGGCATGCCGCGCATCGGCACCTCGTTCAGCATCTTCTCCTCCTCGGCCGACAGGCCGAACAGGGCGGCGGCCTTGGCGGCCAGCGGCTTGACGAGCTTCATCTGCCCGAGCAGCGCGCCCACCACGATCATCGGCGAGTAGCCGCCGATCTCGGTCGCGATCTGCGCCCAGCTCAGCCCCCGCTCGCGCTTGATGTCGAGGATCTTCTCGGTCAGCTGCTCACGCTTCATCGGGCTATCGTCTCCAAGCAGTCGCGACGCCGGCCCGTCGGGCGCCCGCCCAGCCGGGTCGCACGGGCCGACGAGCCGTGATGCGCCGGTCCTGAGCGGCGGCGCCGACATCCCGCGCCGCCGCCGGCATCGAAGATTCCGGTCACCGTCCCTGGTCGGCGGCGTCGTCCGCGACGGCCTTGGTGGTGCTCACGCTGTAGGAGTGAGCGCCGACGCCGGCGAGCTTGCCGCCGTCCACGATCAGGTATTCGTCCCGGATCGGCCGTCCTTCGAACCAGCACTCGAGGATTTCGCGCGTGCCCGCCGCGTAACGGGTCTGGGCCGACAGCGATGTTCCCGAGATGTGGGGCGTCATTCCGTGGTGGGGCATGCTGCGCCACGGATGGTCGGACGGCGCCGGCTGGGGATACCAGACATCGCCCGCATAGCCCGCAAGCTGCCCGCTCTCCAGCGCGCGCGCGACCGCGTCGCGGTCGACGATCAGCGCGCGGGCCGTGTTCACGAGGTAGGCCCCCCGCTTCATCTTGGACAGCATGGCCTCGTCGAAGAGGTTCCGGGTCTCGGGATGCAGCGGACAGTTGATCGTCACCACGTCGCAGACCTTGACCATGTCCTCCACGGTCGGGTGCCAGACGAGGTTCAGCTCCTTCTCGACCGCGTCCGGCAGGCGGTGGCGGTCGAAGTAGTGCAGGTGCATGTCGAAGGGCTTCAGGCGGCGCAGCACCGCCAGGCCGATGCGGCCCGCCGCCACCGTTCCGACATGCATGCCCTCGACGTCGTAGGAGCGCGCCACGCAATCGGCGATGTTCCAGCCGCCCTTCACGACCCACTGGTAGGAGGGGATGTAGTTGCGCACGAGCCCGAGGATCATCATCACCACGTGCTCGGCGACGCTGATGGAGTTGCAGTAGGTCACCTCGGCGACCGTGATGCCGTGCTTGATGGCGGCGTCGAGGTCCACGTGGTCCGAGCCGATGCCGGCCGTGAGGGCGAGCTTCAGCTTGGGCGCCTTGGCGATGCGTTCCGCCGAGAGATAGGCGGGCCAGAACGGCTGCGAGATCACCACCTCGGCATCGGCCAGGTGCCGGTCGAGCTCCGAGTCCGGCCCCTCCTTGTCCGACGTGACGACCAAGGTATGCCCTAGGGTTTCGAGGTACTTGCGCAGGCCGAGCTCGCCGGACACGCTGCCCAGCAGGGTGCCGGGCTGGAAATCCACGCTCTTGGGCGACGGCAAAGTCTGCCCGCCCGGATAGCTGTCGAGCTTGGGCAGGTCCTGCCGGGCGTAGGACTTGGGGTATCCGTCGACGGGGTCGTCGTAGAGGACGCAAACGATCTTTGCCATGGACGCGATTCCTTCCCTGATCGACAAGGAAGCACGCGGCAGAGGCCGGTCGTCCACCCGATGGACTCCGTCCCGCCCTCGAAGGCGGTCGACCCGCCTTGTCTTAGCGCTTCCCCGTCCAGTCTGCCGTATTCGGTCTTGTTTCGGCTCGCTCCCCGTTGTCGATCGCGAAGATTGCCGGATCAAGTAAATTCCTCAAAGAGCTGATAGGTGATCTCAATGACGGCGCCGGCGCACGATCAGCCCGTCGGCCTCGTGCTGTCGGACCGCGACCCGCCGTCCGCCATGGCAGTCGCGCTATTGGCATCGGTCGGCAGCGCGGATCTCGAAGCCGAGATCAAGGCCTCTTTGGGACCGGTCTGATCGACGGACCCTGTCGGCGCTTGTCATGCCGGCGGCGTTGTCGGTCAGCTTGGTGAAATCACTTGCCGTTTTCGTGAGCGCGAAGCCGCTGAACGGCTTTGGTCACCACCAGTGGCGACGAGGCTTCGTCGAAAGATTTGAAGTGCGCACTGGCGAGATGGACGTCGAAGGCGACGTCGTCATCGTAGATCTCGTAGAGGACCACCTCGTCCGGCTCGTCGCCCTCGAGCACGTCGAACCGCGTACACCCCGGCTCGGACGCCACGGATGCCGCGGCGTTGGCCTTGACCAGGTCGAGAAAGGCCGGTCTGGCGCCTGGGTGGAGGGTGAACCGCACCAGGATGCACAAGCTCGGAAAGGAGGTCATCGACGTGGTCACCCATGAGGCTCGATCGCGCGGCCCGATGAGGCCTCGTAGGCCGCCTTGGCGAGCGCATAGGTCTTGAGGTTGTCGGCCCCGCTCGTATCGGCGTCTTGGCCGGCCCGGTATCGTTCGAGCAGGTGCGCGCACATGGCACGCACGCTCGTTTGAGCGATGTCCTCGTCAGCGCGGGCGACAGCGAGTCGCCTCGTGTCCCCCAAGACGGTCACGACGACGTCCCGCCCCCCTGGGGCGGCTGCAACCGACCCTTGCCGGCAGCCGATCACGCCGACGCGGGTCCCCGGCATCGCGTCAGGCCGCGATCGTGTTGCGGAGAACGCCGATGCCCTCGGCTTCGATCTCGATCACGTCGCCGGGATGCATGAACACTTGAGGGACCTGGAACAGGCCGACGCCCGCCGGAGTTCCGGTCGTCACGATGTCGCCCGGCAGCAATGTCATGACCTCGGACAAGGCGGCGATGAGGCGCGGCAGCGAGAACAGCCAATCGGCGGTCGACCCGTCCTGCAGCGTCCGTCCGTTGAGGCGCGTGAGCAGCCGCACCGCGTCCGGCCGGGGCAGCTCGTCGGCCGTGACGATGCAGGGCCCGATCGGCGCGAAGCCGTCGAAGTTTTTGCCCAGCGTGATCTGGTTGTCCTTGAACTGGACGTCGCGCGCCGACACGTCGTTGAGGAGCGTGTAGCCGAAGATCGCCGGCATCACCTCGTCCTCGCGCGAGCGCGACAGGGTCTTGCCGATCACGGCCGCGAACTCGACCTCGTAGTCGAGCTGTCGCGTCCTGGCAGGGTAAGGGATCGGCGCATCCGGTCCCACGACGCTGGACGGCAGCTTGGCAAAGAAGAAGGGCTCGTCCGGCATCTTCGCGTTCGGGTTCTCGGCCGCGTGTCCTCGATAGTTGATGCCCGAACACAAGATCTTGGACGGGTCGAGGATGGGCGCCAGCAACCGGATTTCGGCAGCCTTGAGCCGTTTCGCGTGAGCCAAGGCCTCCTGAGCCCGGGCCAGGGCTGTCGGCCCGCCCTCGATCAGCGCGCGCATGCTGGGCGCGACCCCGGCTGCGGTCAGGTCGGCGACGGCGTCGTGCACGAGCGCACCGACGCGTGGTCCCTCGGAATGGGAGAACGTGACCAGCTTCATGCGTTCATCCTCGTGAAGACGGCCTTGTGGAGGAGGGACGGACCTCGCGCGAGATCGGCGAAGATCCGGGGAGCCTCGGCGAGCGGAAACGAGCTGGCGATCTCCGGATAGCGCACCGCGCCCCGCGCCAGAAGATCGAGGCTTTCGGGAAAGCATCTGGTGCTGGCCCGCGAACCCACGATCGTCATCTCCTTTCGTGTCAGGTCGAGCCCAGGCCAAGCCACGTCGACCCCCTGCTTGACGAGACCGACGATCACGACCCTCCCGCCGGCTGCAACGAGGTCTGCCGCCTGCCTCATCGCCTGCGCATTGCCTGCCGCTTCGATGACGACCGGCATGCCTTCGCCGTGCGTGATGCGCATCGTCTCGCCCATGAGGGCGTCGCCCGCCTCGATCGGCGTCGCGCCGAGATCGGCCGCGATGTCGAGGCGTTCGCGGGCGAGGTCGGTGATGTAGACCGTCGCGCCGCGCGCAAGCGCCACCTCCACGATGGCCAGTCCGATCGGCCCGGCCCCAAGGATCAGGACCGTCTCCCCGGCCGCGACCCCGCCCCGCCGGCACGCCTGGACACCGATCGCCACGGGCTCGGCGAAGCTGGCCCGGAAGGGCGACATCCCCTCCGGGACGACGTGGAGCCGGTCGACGGGCGCGGTCAACTGGTCCGCAAAGCCGCCCTGCCGATGCACGCCGATGATCGAGAGGCTTGCGCAGCAGTTCGGCTTGCCGACCCGGCAGGGATAGCAGTGGCCGCACCCGATGAACGGCTCGACGACCACCCGCGTGCCGACGGGCGGGCCATCCGTGTTCGGCCCGAGGGCCGCGATGCGTCCGGCGATCTCGTGGCCGCCGATCCGAGGATAGCTGACGTAGGGGTTCTTGCCGAGGTAGATGTAGAGATCGCCCGCGCATAGCCCGGCAGCGTCCACCGTGATCAGCGCTTCCCCGGGTGCCGGATTGGGACGGGGCACTTCGACCAGCGCCAGTCTGAAGGGCGCGTCGAAAACGGCGGCCTGCATGGCACCGCTCATGCGGCCTGCCTCGCGAGGCCGCCGCCCGCCGGGATCTCGATGACGTCGCCGGGCTTCATCACGATGGAGGCCGGCACGCGTTTACCCTCGGCCTTCAACGCCGCGAGGTGCGTCTCGAATTCGGCCACCTCCGGATCGCTCGGGTTGCAGTAATGGCAGGGCAGGACCGTCTCGAGGCCAAGCCACTGCGCCGCCAGCGCGCCCTCGTAGGGCGACATCTCGGCCGTCATCATGCGCCCGGGCATGGGGTTGCGGTGCAGGATCTCCTGCGGGTTCGCAATGCCCACGCAGCCGATGGTCGGGCGGTAGAGCTCGGCCTGCAGCTTGAGGTCGGAAAAGATCGCCGTGTCGCCGTAGTGGTAGAAGCGGACCCCCTCGTCGACGTAAACGATGAAGGCCATCGGCACGCCGGACGCGAAGGACCCGTCGGGCATCGCGATCTGCGACCAGTGGTGACACTCGACGGGCTGTACCTCGACGCCGGTGACCTCCACCCTGATGCCCCAGGTCGTCGCCCGCAGCGTGTCGGCCGCTATCCCCTTGGCCACGAGATAGGCCTTGACCTCACCCCCGCAGATCACCGGGCAGCCGTAGCGCCGGGCAATCGCCTCGGTGTCGCCGAGGTGGTCGTAGGCGGCGTGGCTCACGACGACCAGGTCGACCTTTTCGAAATCGTCGTGCTTGACCGGCGAGGCGGGATTCTCGTCCAGGAACGGATCGAGCAGGATGCGCTGTCCCCGCCTGTTGACGATCTCGTACGCCGCCACGCCGAAGAAGCGGATCTGGGTCGAAGGAGAAAGGCTCACGACGGGCTCCGGCGATGATTTTTCGTCTCGGGGCTTGCGGCCCCGAGTTGCTGGACGTGGCCGGGTTGGCCCCCGCGTCGCTGCGCTAGTTCAGCTGCATCGAGGTCGCGATGTCCGCGATATTGTCCTTGTTGACCGTGAGGACGCCGGTATCGACGACCTTGGGAACGGTCTGGCCCTTGAAGCCGGACAGCCCGAGGGTCTTCAGACCGTTGTGGTTGAAATCGTAGAGCGTCTTGATGGCGTAGTAGATGAAGAGCTCGCGGTTCTGGACGATGATGCCTTGCACGTAGCCGTCCTGCACCCGCTTGAAGAAAGCGGGGGTCTGCTCCATCGCGGTGACCTTGATCTCGCCGGGCTTCTTGCCGGCCTCCGTCAGCGCCTGGACGATGCCGGGGCCCGATTCCGAGTCGAAGCCCGCGAATGCGTTCAGGTCGGGGTGAGCGGCAAGGACAGCCGCCGCGTTGGCGGCGGCCTTGGAGGAATCGGTACCGGTGTCCTCGCTCGCGACGATCTGGTATTTGCCGCCGCCGTTCGCCTTCAGATACTCGGAGAACCCTTTGACGCCCTCCCGCATGTTGTCGGCATTGATCAGTGACAGCATGGCGATCTTGCCGCCGTCGGGGAGCTCCTTCATGAGCTGCTTGGCCTGGGCCTCGCCGATGCCGGTCCAATTGGTGCCGATGTAGCTGATGCGCTTCGAGTTGGGCAGGTCGCCGTCGTCGACGACCGTCGGCACGCCGAGCTCGACGCATTTGTTGACGGCTTCGGTCAGCGACGGGTCCCAGCCACCCACGACCGACACACCGGCGGGCTTCTGGGCGCAGACCTCCTCCACCGAGGCGATGAAGCCGGCAAGATCGGTCCCGGTCGGGCCCGCGACGCGCACTTTGACGTGAAGCTGGTCGGCAACCTTCTTCATCCCGACGAAATCATACTGGACGAACAGCGGCAGGAACGTGTTCTGAGAAATCCAATAATAAGTTTCGGACGCATCGTTCGGCCCGAAGCTCGACTCCTGCGCGAAGGCCGGGGCCGCGACACCCGCGAGCAACAAGGTCGACAAGGCAATGGCAGTCTTGATCATCTGAATGTCCTCTCCCTTTCGCCCCGGCTTGGTGCGGGGTTCCTTCGCATGACTACTTGCGATGACTTTGCTTGAAGCGATCCAGCGAGACCGCCAGCAGCAACACGATGCCGACGATGATCGGCTGGATGAACACGCCGATGCCGGTGATGATCATCGCGTTCTGCACCAGGGCAATGAAGAGCACGCCCAAGACGCCGCCGAGGATGGTTCCTTCGCCGCCTTTGAGACTCGCGCCGCCCAGCACCGTTGCGGTGATCACGCTCAGCTCGACCCCGATCCCGGCGGACACGACGGCGGAGTTCAGCCGGGCCGCGCCCAGCACGCCGGCAAGGCCCGCGAGCCCACCCGTGATCAGGAAGGCGATCAGCGTGAGTCGCTCGACACGGATGCCCGACAGCTTGGCGGCACGGGCGTTTCCGCCGATGAAGTAGAACTGCCGGAAGAAACGGGTCCGCGCGATCAGCCAGCCACTGACGACGGCCACAGCCAGCATGACCCAGAATGGCGTCTGCAGTCCGAGATATACGTTCTGCCCGTAGCGCTTGAACGCATCTCCGATCGGCGTCACGCCTGTCCCCGCGGCGAGGTAGGTCAGCCCGCGATAGATGGTCATGGTGGCGAGCGTCGCGATCAGCGCGTTGATGCCGAGTCGGGTCACGATGAGACCGTTGACGAGGCCGGCCAGGAGCCCCATGGCGATGCCGACCGCCAAGCCGAGCGGCGCAGCCAGGTGCCACCAGCCGACCGCAATGCCGGCCCAGACACCGGCCAAGGCGAGGGTCGAGCCGATCGACAGGTCGAAGAAGCCCGCGATCATCAGCAGCATCATGCCGACGACCAGGATGCCGTTCTGCGCCGCATTCAAGAGGACGGCAGAGATGTTGTAGGACGTCGCGAAGTTGTGCGGATAGACGATGGCCATTCCACCGCCAAGCAGGGCGATCAGCACGACCAGCATGGCGGTGCGTGACTCGGCGAGCGTCAGGATCGCCCGCTCCCAAGGAGAGCGGGGGGTCGCGGCCACGTCGGGAGCGACCTCGGGGGCGGTCGGGACCGTGCTCGTCTGGGTCAATGGACGCTCTCCTGCGTCACGGCGTGGCTCGTCGCGCCCGCTCCCGCATTGGTCGCGAGGCGCAGGACGTCCTCCTCCGTGGCGCCTTCGCCCGGTCGTTCTCCGACGGTGCGCCCCTCTGCCATCACCACGATCCTGTCGGCCAGGGTGAGAACCTCGGGCAGGTCGGAGGACACGACCAGGATCGCGAGGCCGTCGGCCTTCAGCTTGCGGAGGATGCGGTAGATCTCGGCCCGGGCTCCGACATCGACGCCCCTTGTCGGCTCATCCACGATGAGGAGCCGCGGTTCCGTCGCAAGCCATTTGGCCAGCAGCACCTTCTGCTGGTTGCCGCCCGACAGATTGCCGACGACCTGCTGGCGCGAAGAGGCGGCAATGCGCAGCTCCGCTATGAAGTGGTCGGTCATGCGGCCGAGCAGCTGTTGGGAGACGATCCCGCCGGGCGACACCTTGGACAGCACGGTCGCGCCGATGTTGTCCATGATCGACGCGTCCAGGAACAGGCCGGCCTCCTTCCGGTCCTCCGGCACCATGCCGATCCCGGCCTGCATGGCATCCCAGGGGCCGGTCCAGCGCACTGGTCGTCCCGACAGCGCGATGGTCCCCCTTGTCGGCCGGCGCGCACCGAAAACGGCTTCGCAGAGCTCCGATCTGCCGGACCCGACGAGGCCCGCGAGGCAGACGATCTCCCCCGCATGCACCGTGAGGGTGGCGTCCCGTACGAAGGGCGGCACCGCCAGCCCCGCGACATGCAACATCGCCGGCCCGGGTCGCGTCGCAGGGCAACGGGCGAACAGCACGTCGCGTCCGACCATGAGGCGGATCAGCTCGGCCTCGTCGGTCTCGCCGATCACACGCGTCCCGGTCACCCGGCCATCCTTCAGCACGGTGACGCGGTCGCAGAGTTCGAAGATCTCCGCGAGCCGGTGGGACACGTAGACGACCGATACGCCCGCGGCACGGAGACGCCTGACGATCACGAAGAGTCGCTGGGTTTCGGCCTGCGTGAGGGCCGAGGTCGGCTCGTCCAGGATCAGCAGCTTCAGGTCGCGCGACAGCGCCTTTGCGATCTCGACCACCTGAGCCTGCGCGGTCGACAGATGCCTGACCGCAAGGCGCGGATCGAGCACCACGCCCAGTTCCTCGAGCAGGAGCCGAGCCCGCCGACGCATCGCCGCCTGATCGATGCGGCCGAGAAAACCCGCCGGCTGCCGGCCGGCAAAGATGTTCTCGGCGATCGAGAGCTGAGGGACCAGCGAGCCTTCCTGGTGGACGATGCCGATGCCGAGGGCACCGACCTTGCTCTCGTCCATGTTCTCGAGCGGCATGCCGTCGAAGGTGATGCGACCGTCGAACGTGGGGTAGACGCCGGCCACGATCTTGCCGAACGTCGACTTGCCCGCGCCGTTTTCGCCCAACAGAGCGTGCACTTCGCCGGCGCGCACATCGAGCGACACGCCCTTCAGCGCGAGAACACCGGGAAACGACTTCCGGACGTCGCATGCCAGCAGGCGCGGCACCTCGCTCGTCGCCGCCGCCATGGACCCGATGTCGCTCGACGTCGTCGCCATGGCGTCAGGCGGCCTTGGCGAGGGAGGCGTAGCGGCCCTGCAGGCTTTTGATCAGGCCCACCATCGTGTCGTTGATCGGCGTCGGAACGCCGTGCCTGCGGCCGGCCTCGGTGATCGCGCCGTTGATGACGTCGATCTCGGTCGGGCGACGGGCCTCGACGTCCTGGAGCATCGACCCTCTGGCGCCGATCGCCCGATCCAGCAGGCCCGTGATCGCGGCCCAACGCTCGTCCTCGTCGAGATCGATGCCCTGGGCCCGCGCGACGGCTGCGACCTCGGCGAGCAGCCCGCGCATCACGGACCGGCTACCCTCGAACTGGTTCAATTCGTTCGCAAAGAAATTGAGGAGCGCAGCCGTCGGCAAGGTGCAGACGTTCAGCGCCAGCTTCTTCCACACCTCGTCGATGATCTTGGGGGACTCGATCACCTCGAGGCCCGCTTGCCTCAAAGCCGCGGCGGCAGCCGCCAGCCGTGCACTGGCCGTTCCGTCCAGTTCGCCGACGTAGGTCGCCCCCGTCCCCGGATGCTTCACGTGGCCCGGCGCGACCAGCGTGCCGGAGTGGTAGGTCAGCCCGACCATGACGCGGTCACGGCCGGCGACATCGGCGATGCGATCCGCGTTGCCCCATCCGTTCTGGAGGGAGAGCACCGCGGTCCGCTCCCCCATCATCGGCAGGGCCGACCGGATTGCGGCCTCGGTATGATAGCATTTGACGAAGTTGAGGATCAGGTCGACAGCGCCGACGCTGCCCGGCTGATCCGACGCCTTGACGGCGATCGACGTGATCGAGCCGTCTTTTTCCTCGATCCTGAGACCGTCCCGGTTGATCGCCTCGATGGCCGGGACAGACACGTCGATCAGGGTGACGTCATGCCCGGCGCGGGCGAGCCAGCCTCCGAACATCCCGCCCATCGCGCCCCCGCCGCCCAGGACCGCGACTCTCATCGCGCCCGCTCCGACATGCGATCGACCATGTGTCGCCCCCCCCCGCATCAGCTCGAACGGCTGAGATCGCCGCCTTGTATGGCTGTTGTCGCCAAGCTAGATTTGCGCAAAATAGTTGTCAAGCATGATGGTATGATAGGTCGAATGGCTGAAAGCATTATCCTTGACCGTCGGAAGCTCTACGAGCAGGTCGCCACGCATCTGGAGCGTGAGATCCTCACGGGCGCGCTTCGCCCGGGCGACCGCCTGCCTGCGGAGCGCGATCTGCAGATGCGCTTCAACGTGGGACGTCCCGCGATACGCGAGGCGCTGATCACGCTGCAGCGCTCAGGTCTGATCGAGATCGTTAACGGTGCGCCGGCGCGTGTTGCGACGCCGGACATGGGTCGCGTGGTCGCCGGCATGGTTCCGGCTGTCTCGCAGATCTTGTCGAGTCGGCAGGGACAGCGGCACCTGCAAGGCGTCAGGCTGTTTTTGGAGATCGGCTTGGTTCGCAATGCGGCGACGAACGCCAGCGCAGAGGAGATCACGGGTCTTGCGGCGGCGCTCGAGGAGAACAAAGGCGCGGTCGGCAACGTCCAGGCTTTCATCAAGACGGATGTCGCCTTTCACTTCTGCCTCGCCCGCATGATGCGCAATCCGGCGTTCGTGGCGCTGCACGACGCGATGTCGACGTGGTTGCTGGAGCAACGGCAGTTTGCGCTGAGGGAACGCGACGAGGATCAGAGAAGCTTCGAGGCGCACGCACGGATCTTCGCGACGATCGAAGAGCGCGATCCGGATGCCGCCGAGGCCGCCATGCGCCAGCACCTCGAGGAAGGCTGGGTCGCCTTCTGGCGGCAGTACGGGGAGCAATCGACCGGCTGAGGCCTGGAGTTGGACGTGAAGATCGCCGTCCCGGTCCGACTTGCGCGTTATGGCGGGACGTTCGTCACGGGACGATGTGTCCACCTCGATGTCGGGCCGCTCGCAGACCGTCGGACGCTCATGAAGGGGTGCGTGCCGGCCTTTCTCCGCCCGGGTGGCGCCCCGGCTTTGAGGCGTCTCTTCGGAATTCGGCGTATTGTTCTCGGCACCGATGGCCTATAATCCAGCGCAGTGGCCCCGTTCCTAAGAGGGCCGTGCTTGAGAGGACACGCGCGATGAAGACTTCGGCGATAGCGGTTCTGGCCGGTGCCGGCATGCTTTTGACAACGGCCGTCGCGATGGCGGCGGGGCCTGAGATCGTTTCCGGTCCGAGCGCCGACCCCAAGTGCTACGTGCCTTGGACGCAGCAGACCAAATATTTCAAATACAACAAGAAGACGGGGCCTTACCGGATCGCGCTGGCCAACGGCTTCATCGGCAACACCTGGCGCATCCAGATGATCAAGACCGCCAAGGCCTATGCCGACCAGCCGGAGGTCAAGGCCAAGCTGAAGGAGTTCAAGGTCGTCTCGACCGGCGAGGACATCGCGGCGCAGATCGCGTCGGTGAACAACTTCATCGACTCCGGATACGACGCCATCGTGATCGATGCCCAGAACCCGACGGCCTTCAAGGCCGTGGTCAAGCGCGCCAAGGCCTCGGGCGTCGTCCTTGTCGCGTTCGACAACACGATCGACACGGACGAGGCCATCAACGTCAACGTCGATCAGGAGGGACTCGGCCAGTATTGGGGCAATTGGCTGGTCAAGACGATCCCCAATGGCGGCCGCATTCTCGAAGTGCGCGGCGTCAGCGGCACATCGGTTGATACCGACCGCCACAAGGGCATCCAGGACATGCTCAAGGCCTCGGGCAAGCCCTTCGAAACCGTGGAGGTGATCGGCAAGTGGGACGACGGAACCGCCCAGAAGGTGTCGGCCGATGCCATCGCGGTGCACAAGCACTTCGACGGCATGACGGCGCAGGGCGGATCGACCGGCATGGTCCGTGCCTTCGTGGATGCGAACCATCCCTTCGTGCCGGCGGGCGCCGAGGCAGAGAACGGCTTCCGCAAGCTTTGCGCGACCTCCGCCGACAAGGGTCTCAAATGCGCCTCGGGCGGCACGGGACCGGCCCAGGTCGCGGTCGCGATCAAGACCGCCATCGACGCCCTGGACGGCAAGGTCGTCCCGCAGGCGATCAAGCTGCCCCTGGCCCACGTCGAGGACCCGGACTTCAAGGCGAACGACAACTACTTCCCGGCCGAGACGGACAACTTCTTCGTCGGCAATTCCTTCCCGACCTGCAACATTAACTTCACGGCGCAGGAAATCATGGGACAAAGCGAAAAGTAGGTCCCATGTCGCCCCGCTTGCGCGACGCTCGACCCTCGACGTCGTTCGACAATGCGCGGCCCCCTCCGGTGGGCCGCGCGATCCTCCGGCGCATCGCCGCCCCCTCGCGCCCTGCTCCATGACGGCCAGGACAGAGGACAGCGAGGGGACGGGCGCACCCGCATCGCTGTTCGCGATGAACGGCATCTCCAAGCGCTACGGCGGCGTCCGGGCTCTGGAGGACGTCGATCTCACGGTGCGGGCCGGGCGCATCCATGCCATCCTGGGCGAGAACGGCGCCGGCAAATCCAGCCTCATCAAGATCATGGCCGGGGTCACGCAGCCCGACACGGGCTCGCTCGTCTTCGACGGCGCGCCGGTGCGGTTCGCCGATCCGGCCGCCGCCAATGCTGCCGGCATCGTGTGCATCTTTCAGGAACTGTCCCTGATCCCCGACCTGTCGGTCGCCGACAACATCCTCATCTCGAACCCGCCCTCCTTCGCCGGACTGATCGATCGCCGCCGCCAGCGCCGGCGCGCCGAGGCTGCGCTCGCCGAAGCGGGCGCCGGCGACATCCACCCCTCCGCGATCGTCAGGGACCTGCCCCTGTCGCGGCGGCAGATGGTCGAGATCGCCAAGGCTCTCGTCCGCAAGCCGCGCCTGCTCATCCTCGACGAAGCCACCTCGGCGCTGACGGCACGCGACGTGCTGGCGCTGTTCGGGGTCCTGAAGCGGCTGCGTCAGCAGGGCCTCGCGCTGGTCTACATCTCGCACCGCATGGCCGAGATCGCCGAACTCGCCGACGAGTGCAGCGTCTTCCGCAACGGGCGCCACATCGAGACGTTCCCGGCCGGCAGCAAGACGGAGGACGACGTGGTGCGCCTCATGATCGGGCGCGACTACAGCCACGTCTTCCCGCCCAAGCCCCCGCCCGTTCCGGCGAGCCGCATCCCGGTGCTCGAGATCCGCCATCTGTCGTGGATGGACCGGCTGACCGATGTGTCCCTCACGGTCAGGCCCGGCGAGATCGTCGGCCTCGGTGGCCTCGATGGCCAAGGGCAGCGGGAGCTGCTGCTGGCGCTGTTCGGCGTGCTGCGCGGCGTCTCGGGCGAAATCCGCATCGACGGCAAGCCGACCGCCATCGCGGGGCCGCGCGAGGCGAAGGCCGCGCGCAACGGCATCGCGCTCATTCCGGAAGACCGGAAGACCGAGGGACTGATGCTGCCGATGTCGGTCGGCGCCAACCTGTCGTTCGCCACGCTCGACCGGTTCACCCGTGCCGGCGTGATCGACCAGGCGGCCGAGCGGAGCGCCATCGACCGCATGGTGGCGCTGCTCGCCATCAAGACGACGGACCTCGACGTTCCCGTCGCGACACTGTCGGGCGGCAACCAGCAGAAGGTCGTCATCGCCAAATGGCTGATGAACGCGCCTCGCCTCATCCTGCTCAACGATCCGACCCGCGGCATCGATGTCGGGACCAAGCAGGAGATCTACCGCCTCCTGCGCCGCCTGGCCGACGAGGGCGCCGCCATCCTGCTCTACTCGACCGACTACGCCGAACTGATCGGCTGCTGCGACCGTGTGCTCGTGTTCTACGACGGCAAGGTGCGGCTCGAGCTCGCGGGCGAGGCGATCACCGAGCACGCGCTGGTCGCCGGCGCCCTTGCGCTCGACACCACCACGGAGACCGGACCTCATGCATGAGTGGCGCTACTGGTTCGACGAGCACAAGGCGACCCTGTCGGCGGCCCTCGTTTTCATCGTCGTGTTCGGCCTCTACGCCAGCAAGCACCCGGCCGGCTTCAGCGCCAACGTCGTTCAGACGGCGGCAAACAAGGGCGTGCTTCTCGCGCTGCTGGCCGTGTCGCAGACATTCGTGGTCCTGACCGCCGGCATCGACTTGTCGGTCGGCAGCATCTTCATTCTCGCCAACTGCGTGGCGTCGTGGATCGTCGTGGGTTCGGCGGCCGGGACTGCGCTCGGCGTTCTCGGCGTCCTCGCGACGGGTCTCGCCTGCGGAGCGCTGAACGGCGCGCTCGTGATCTACGGCCGGCTCCAGCCGATTGTCGTAACGATCGCGACGAGCGCCATCTTCTTCGGCATCGCCCTGCAGCTCAGGCCGCAGCCGGGCGGCGACGTCAATTCAGATCTCGCCGACAGCCTGACGGGGCAGCTGCCGGGCGGCCTTCCCACCAGCCTCGTCGTGCTCGCCGGGATCATGCTCCTGGTCTGGGTGCCGTTCCGTCGCTCGATCCTGGGGCGCGCCGTCTATGCGGTGGGATCGTCGGAGGCGTCCGCCTACATGTCCGGCGTGCGGGTCGGGCGCGCCAAGCTCGCGGCCTACGTGCTGGCGGGGCTGTTCGCGGCCTTCGGCGGGCTGATGCTCGCCCTCATCACCTACTCGGGCGAGGCCTCGTCCGCCAATGCGGCCACCTACACCTTGAACTCGATCGCGGCGGTCGTGATCGGCGGCGTCTCGCTGTTCGGCGGAGCGGGAAGCGCCGTGGGCGCGATCTTCGGCGCCCTGATCTTCCGCAGCATCACCGACCTGCTTTTCGTGTTCGATCTCGATCCGCTGTGGCAGCCGCTGTTCCTCGGTCTCGTGCTGCTGGTCGCGGTGTCGCTGGGCTCCCTGCGGCTGATCGGGATCCGCAATCGCCTCGACCTCTTCAGGCTCTGACCGTGTCGCGCGAGCTCGCACCGCCCGTCAAACCGAGACGGCCCGCCTATTTCCGGCGCATGGACCCGGCTGTCCTGATGGCCTTCGGGTGCATCGTCGTCCTGCTCCTGGCCGGGAGCCTCTACTCGACCAGCTTTCTGTCGCCGGGCTACCTGCTGCAGCAGCTGCAGGTCGGCGCCTTCCTGGCCATGGTGGCAAGCGGGATGATGATCGTGATCCTGCTCGGGCAGATCGACCTCTCCATCCCCTGGCTCCTCAGTGCGGGAGCCATGATGTCGACCGCGGCGGTCGGGTGGGGATCCCTCGGCCCCTACATCGCCGTGCCCGTCGGGGTTCTCTGCGGCTTCGGCTTCGGACTGCTGAACGGGTTCGGGGTGGCGTACCTGCGCGTGCCCTCCATGATCTTCACGCTCGGCATCAACGCCGTCGCGCAAGGGGTCATGATCGTCCGGACCGGCGGCTCGGCCCCGCAGGACATGGCGACCCCCGCCATGCAGGCGATGGCGACCGGCCACCTGATCGGCCCGGTGCCGAACGTTCTTTGGCTTTGGGTCCTGATCGGGGCCGCGACTGTGTTTCTCCTCAACCGCACGGCCTTCGGACGCGCGATCTACGGGATCGGCAACAAGGAAGCGGCCGCCTATCTTTCAGGCATCTCGAACCAGCGCATCATCATGCTCGCGTTCGGCCTGTCGGGGGCGCTGTCGGGCTTTGCGGGCGTCCTTCTCGCGGGCTACTCGACCAAGGCCTACCAAGGCATGGGAGACGCCTACCTGCTCCCCGCCATCGCGGCCGTCGTGCTCGGGGGGACCTCGATCATGGGGGGACGCGGATCCTACCTCGGCACCACGGCCGGCGTGATCCTCGTGACGCTGCTGCAGTCGATCCTGTCCGTCATGCAGATCCCGGAGTCGGGCCGGCAGGTCATCTATGGCGTCGTGATCCTCTCCATGCTGCTGCTCTACGGCCGATCCAGCCGAACCGCGGGATGACCGGCAGGGTCATCAACGAGGGACCCTGGATGCAGCGCGCCGGCGCGGACAACATCCGCGAATCCCTCGATCTGACCGAGTCCAAGGACACGTTCGGCAGCATCTACCCCCAGTTCAGGCCGCGCCGTCCCGCCGGCTGGCCGCCCGATAGGGATGCGCCGGGTAGACACCCAGGATCTTGAGCTCGCGGGAGAAGAAGGAGAGCTCCTCGAGGGCGCGGGCGAGCCCCGGATCGTCCGGGTGGCCGTCGACGTCGGCCAGGAACTGGGTCGCGGTGAACTCGCCCTCGATCATGGTGCTTTCGAGCCGGGTCATGTTGACCGCGTTCGTCGCAAAGCCCCCGAGCGCCTTGTAGAGCGCCGCCGGCACGTTGCGGACGCGGAACACGAAGCTCGTCACCATCGGACCCGCGTCGGGCGGGGTCGCGACGGGGGTGCGGGACAGGATCACGAAGCGCGTGGTGTTGTGGGCCGCGTCCTCGACGTCCTCGGCCAGGATGTCGAGGCCGTAGATGTCAGCCGCCATGCGCGGGGCGAGCGAGGCGCGCGTGGGGTCGCCCCACGCGGCGACCTGCCGGGCGGAGCCGGCCGTGTCGCCCGCGACATGCGCCTCGAGCCCGAGGCGCCGGATGACCTTGCGGCACTGGCCGAGCGCGTGGATGTGGCTGTAGACGCTGCGCAGCCCCGCGACCGAGGCGCCCCGGAGGCCCATCAGCTGGAAGTGGATCGGCAGGAAGTACTCGCCGACGATGTGCAGTCCGGCATCCGGGATCAGGGCATGGATGTCGGCCACCCGGCCGGCGAGCGAGTTCTCGATGGGGATCATGCCGAGGTCGGCGGTGCCGTCGCTGATCGCCGCGAACGCGTCCTCGAAGGTGGCGCAGGGCAGCGGCGTGCCCGCCGGATAAACGTCGGCGCAGGCGATGTGCGAGTTGGCGCCGGGTTCCCCCTGATAGGCGATGATCGGTGGCACGGGCGGTCAGCTCTCCAGGATGGCGC
>CAXUMV010000023.1:14385-17102 GCA_964252065.1 uncultured Lichenihabitans sp. | reverse complement strand
TGTGCTCCTTCGCCCCGCTTGCGGGGAGAAGGTGCCCGACAGGGCGGATGAGGGGTCCGCCTCCCGCGCGAAAGCTCCCCTCATCCCCGCTTTGCGGACCTTCTCCCCGACGGGGAGAAGGGCAAACGCGGCATCCGTCCATCTCTGTCCGGCGTTCGATCGGGCAGGCCGGCGGTTGCCTGGATCGCCACGGCGCTTTGCGCCTCGCGATGACGGCGGAGTGTCGGGGCAGGAGCCCACAGGACCGACCCGGTTATCAGGGCAAGACGCAGCGGCGTCCATCGCCGTCACTGCACCGAGCGGCCGAAGGCGTCCTCCGCCTCGGCGACGGCGGCCGGGGTGCCGACGTGCAGCCACATGCCGTCGAGCCGCGTGCCGAAGAGCCTCCCCTGCTCGGCAGCGCGGAAGAAGAAGGGCGCGAGGCGGAACACCGGGTCCGCGATGCCGGCGAAGAGCCCGGGCTTGACGATGCCGACCCCCGCATAGACGAACGGCGTCACCCCGCCTTCCTCCCGGCGCACGAGCCGCCCGTCCTCGCCGAGCATGAAGTCGCCCGGCCAGTCGACCCCGACGCTGGCCGTGGTGCTCGCGACCAGCAGCAGGACGTCCATCGCGGCTTCGTCCCACTGGCCGAGCAGCCGGGCGAGGTTCGAGGCCGGCCCCTCGATCCACAGCGCATCCGTGTTGCAGATCAGGAAGGGGTTGGGGCCGAGCAGCGGCAGCGCCTTGCGGATGCCGCCGCCCTGGTCGAGCAGCCGGTCGCGCTCGTCCGAGACCGTGATGGCCGGCGCCGTGCGCCCGGCGAGCCGGGCCTCGATCTGGTCCGCGAGGTGGTGGACGTTGACCACGGCCCTGGCGATCCCGGCCTCGGCCAGGCGGTCCAGCATGTGGTCCAGCATCGTGCGCCCCGCGACCGAGACGAGCGGCTTCGGCGTGGTGTCCGTGAGGGGCCGCATGCGCGTGCCGAGCCCGGCCGCGAACACCATGGCGGTGTCGATCCCGCCCGCGCTCACGGGGGCGCCTCCGCCCCGTGCATCGCGCGGGGCAGGTGGGCCTCGAACCACGCGCAGAGCGGGGCGAGGGCCGGGTGGGCGAGGCCTTTCATCAGGTAGCGCTCGATGCGGGGCAGATGGGCGAGGTATTGCGGCTTGTGGTCCCGCCTGTCGAGGCGGGCGAAGATGCCGAGGATCTTGGTCGCCCTCTGCGCGCCGAGGATCGCATAGGCGGTCGTGAACGCGCCGAACGAAAAGGCGGGGTCGGCGGCCCGCCGCATCTGCGCATAGGCGCTGAGGAGCTTGAGCTCCAGGGCGTCCGGCACGGTCACCCTGGCGTCCTGCAGCAGGGCCGCAAGATCGTAGGCCGGGTGGCCGAGCACGCAGTCCTGGAAGTCGATGAGGCCGACCCGGGCGATGCCGGAGCGCCCCGCGAGCCAGATCAGGTTCGGCGAGTGGACGTCGCGCAGGCACCAGGTCGCAGGCGCGGCGATCACCGGCTCCAGCAGGGCGGCGAAGACGGCCAGGAACGCCGCGCGGGCCTCCGCCGCAAGCGCCGTGCCGGCGATCTGCGGCGCGTACCAGTCGACCAGCAGCTCGACCTCGACCAGCAGTGCATCCTGGTCGTAGGGCGGGATGTCGTAGGACGCTTCCCCCTCGAGGGGCAGCGAGACCGGCAGGGCGCGGCCGTGCAGGCTCGCCAGCACCGCCACGGCCTCGAGATAGCGCTCGGGGATCGGGCCCTCGGCGTCGACGACGGGCTCCTCGCCCAGATCCTCGATCACCGCGAGCCCGCCCGCGATGTCCTGGGCGAGGATCGCCGGGGCGGACAGGCCCTGGTCCCGCAGACCGCGGTCCATCGCGACGAAGGGCCGGATGTCGGGGGCAAGCCGGGCCACCAGGTGATAGGGCCTGCCGTAGCGGGCGACCGGCGCATCGGTGCGCGGGGGGGAGATCATCAGGAGGGCCGTGCGCCCGTCGGGCGCGGTCAGCCGCTCGTAGGCGCGGCTCGAGGCATCGCCCGTCACGAAGCGGCGGACGGCGCCCGCAAAGCCCGCGGCCTCGATGCAGCGCTCGATCATCCAGGCCTGGCGCAGGCGCGGCGCGAAGCGCCCGTGGCCCGCGAGGGCGAGCTCGCGGCGGCCGTCGTCGTCGGGGTCGGGCAGGCTGAAGCCGATCTCGAGCCGGTCGCCCGCCAGGCCGTCCCCGAGCCGGTCGGCCCACTCGACCACCACCAGCGCCCCCTCGGCCGTCTCGTCCCAGCCGAGCTCGGCGATCTCGTCCAGCGCCTGGATGCGGTAGAGGTCGGCGTGGACGATCGGGTAGGCGGCCCCCTCGTAGACCTGCACGAGCGTGAAGGTCGGGCTCGGCACCTCGAGGGCGGGCTGGCGCACGAGATGGCGGATGAGGGCGCGGGCGAAGGTCGTCTTGCCGGCCCCGAGCTCGCCCGAGAGCGTGACGAGGTCGCCCGCCCGGAGCCAGCCGCCGATGCGCGCCGCAAGGGCGGCGGTCGCTGCCTCGTCGGGCAGCGCGAACAGCCAGGGCGTCGCGGGGAAGACGTCGGTCATCGTGCCCCGACCCTAAGCTCCCTGGCATGGCCGAAGCCATGCTTCATTTGAGCTTTTCCGCAGCTCTCCGCGGCAAGCCCCGGCCCGCTACTGCTGCTGGCGATCGGTGTCGGCTGCCCCAACGTCCGGCTTGATCTGCCGGGCGGGGAAGATGCAG
>CAXUMV010000023.1:2698-14375 GCA_964252065.1 uncultured Lichenihabitans sp. | reverse complement strand
CGATCAGCACCTGGCCGTTGTGCAGGTCCGTGAAGGCGCGCACGATCGACAGGCCCAGCCCGACGCCCCGGTGGCGCGAGCCCTGCGTCTCGGTGTGGAACCGGTCGAACACCTGCTCGAGCTGCTCGCGCGACATGCCGCGGCCCTGGTCGGTGACCTTGAACACGATCTGCTCGGCCCGCCGCAAGGCGGCCAGCGTGACGGTCTGGCCGGCGTTCGAGAAGCCGATCGCGTTGGTCAGCAGGTTGAACAGGATCTGGCGCACCCGCTTGCCGTCCGCCTGGAAGCTGCCGATGCCCTCGAGCGCGACCAGGCGCAGCTCGATGCCGGCGTCCGGCAGGCGGTCCTGCACGCCTTCGGCCGCGGCCGCCATGGTCTCGCGGATGTCGACGTTCTCGACCGAGAGGCTCATCGCGTCGTTGTCGATGGTGGCGAGATCCAGGATGTCGTTGATGATGGCGAGCAGCGCGGCCGAGGACTTGGTGACGTAGCCGGCATATTCCTGCTGGCGCGGGTTGAGGCTGCCGACCGAGCGGTCGCCCAGCAGCTGCACGAAGCCGATGATGTTGGTGAGCGGGGAGCGCAGCTCGTAGGAGACGTGGTGGACGAAGTCGTTGCGGATCTTCTCCGCGTCGAGCAGGGCCTTGTTGCGCTCGGTCAGCACGTTCTCGACGTTCACGCTGGCCGTGACGTTGGTGAAGGTGACCAGGGTCGCCCCGTCGGGCAGCGGCACGGCGGTGAGGTCGAGCACGGTGCCGTCGCGCCGAAGGAGGCGCTTGGTGAAGCCGCGCCGCTCCTCGGGAAGGCCGACCACGGCGGCGCGGATCAGGCCCCAGTCCTCGTCGTCGCCGCAGAGCGGCCCGCAGAGCGCCGCGATGGCGTCGACGTGCGGCTGGTCGGCGAGCTGCGCCTGATCGAGCCGCCAGATGTCGACAAAGGCGGGGTTGAACAGCTTGATGCGGCCGTCCGTCCCGAAGGCCGCGACGGCCTCCTTGAGCGAATCCAGCGTCTCGCCCTGGACCCGGATCAGCGCGTTGTACTTGGATTCGAGGTGGTAGCGCTCGGTCACGTCGTCGAAGAGGTAGGTGACGCTCCCGTTGGGGTTGGGGTTGGTCACGGCCCGCAGGGTCCGCCCGTCGGGCAGGTACCAGGGGCTCTCCATCGGCTCGGTGGCATGGTAGGCGGCCATCTGGGCGAGGCGCCAGGCCCGGTAGTCCACCTGCTCGGGCAGCTGCCCCTGCGCCCGCAGGCGGTCCAGCACCTCCCCGTCGAAGGGATGCTGGTCGAGGAACGCGGCATCCAGCGACCAGAGCGTGCGGTAGGCGGCGTTGTGGAACACGAGGCGTTTCGAGCGGTCGAAGATCGCGACCGCGGTCGAGAGCTGGTCGAGCGTGCGGGCGTGGGAGGCGGTAAGGGATTCGAGCTCGGCCTTGGCAGCCTCGAGTTCGGAGAGGTCGATGGCGATGCCGGCCGAGCACCCTTCGCCCGGCACGTCGACGATGTGCAGCACGTGACGGGCGCCGGCCACCACCGCGGTGGAGCGGGCGATCCAGGGCTGGGCCTTGGCCCGGGCGCTTTCCGCGGCCCCGCGGCCCCCCTGGTCGAGGAGCTCCAGGCCGCGCAGCACGGCGTCGGAGGCATCCTTGGCCTCCACGGCGCGCGCGAAGGCGACGTTGACCCAGCTGAGCCGCCCCTCGCCGTCGCGCATCCAGGCGGGATCGGGGATCACGTCGAGCATGGCCCGCACCGCCTCCACCTCGCGGACCACCTCGGCATGGCGCTCGCGCAGGCGGGTCAGCTCCAGCCGGTCGCCCGAGATGTCGCGGATGCGCACGATCGCGCGCCCGCCGACCGCCCGGCCCTCGATCTCGAGCATGCGCCCGGCCGCGGTCTTGGCGGGCTGCCTGAACCCCTCGCCGCGCGCCCGCAGCCGGTCGACGGCATGGTCCAGCGCCTGGGCGGTGGCCGGCGGCAGCCAGGTCCCGAAGGCCAGGATTCGGCGCGGCGTGTCGCTGACCAGCAGCAGGTCGCCCTCGATGTCCGGCTCGCCTTCGGCGGCCCGCCAGGCGATGACGATCTGCGGCTCGGCGGTGAGGAACACCTGCGCCCGGTCGATCCGGGCGCGGCATTCGGCGATCTCGCCCGTCATCTGCTGTTCCCGCTCGGCCCAGCGGCGCCGCGCGGCCAGGTGCAGGAGCGCCGTCACGGTCGAGAACAGGACGAGGCTGATGATCAGCGACAGGCCCGCAAAGGCCCCCTGGTCGCTGACCGACAGGACCGAGAACGGGCCGAGATCGGCGGCCGCCGCCGCCCGGGACCATAGCCACGCGAGGGCGCCGGCCCCCGCCGCGAGCCGCGTCGCGGCCTCCCTGGTGTGCTTGCCGTCGTCCCGGGCGTGGCGCAACGCCCGGGCAGAAACCGCCGCCTGCAACAGGCGCTGCCCCCATCCCATCCAACCGTCCTTTGCCCTCGCCTCCGCAGACCAAGGTGGTGCTGCGCCCCTCGCGCAGACCCACCACGCGCCTACTCGGCTGCGGTGCGATTCGCCTGAGGATAGCGGGTGGACCTTGCGCCGAGAATCCGTTTCGGGGCGAGCGAACCCCACCGCGCCGTTCGGGCGAGGAGGGTGGTGTTCATGCAACGGTGGGCGAAACGCGATAGGGCGGCGTGCGCCGGCGGAGCCTCGCCGGTCCTGCCGGGGCGGATCAGCGGCCTTCCTGCAGCACGGAGAGATCCGTGCCGGTCGCGGTGTAGCGGTCCTCGGCCGCCACGATCGGCTCGCTGTAGTTGCCGTCCTTCAGCTTGACGAGATGGGCGGCCTGCATGGGACGCGCCGCCACGGCCTCGGCCGAGAACTCGCCGTTGGCCATTTTGACGAGGGGCTGCGCCTCGACCGACACTGACGAAATTGCCGATGCGGACATCGCAAAGCTCCGGTTCCTGCAACCAGACGTTACACCGCCGAATCTTACCAAGACGCTAAGGCGGCCGCGGCGGCCCGACCGAGGCGTTTCGATGCGGTTAACGCCGGCTTGCAATCGTCGTTTTCGATGCAGAAAGGCGGTTTCGCGGGGGCCGACCGTCAGTTCACGCCGAGGGCCACGAAGCGCACCTCGCCGCCGCCGTTCGAGACGAGCAGCAGCACCGTCTTGCGCCCCCCGTCCTTCACCGCCTTGATCTTGAGCGCGATGTCGGCGGGAGCGGTCACCTGCTCCTGGTTGATCTCGGCCACGACCTCGCCGGCCTTGATGCCCTTGCCGGCGGCCGGCGAGTCCGGCTCGACCGCGGTCACCACCACGCCCTTGACGGTGTCCTTGATGGAGAACTGCTTGCGCAGATCGTCCGACAGCATCGACAGACTCATGCCGAGCGCGGTCGCGACCGGGGGAGAGGCCGGGGTATCCGCCTTGGCGTCGGCGGCGGCCGCCTTCTCGGTCTCCTCGAGCCGGCCGAGCTTGACGGTCAGCGTCGTCTCGCCCTTGTCGCGGAAGATGGTCACCGGGACGTCCTTGCCGACCGGCGTCGCGGCCACGATGGCCGGCAGGTCGCGCGAGTCCTTCACGGTCCGCCCGTCGAAGCTCAGGATGATGTCGCCGGCCTTGAGGCCCGCGGGCTTGGCGGGACCCTTGTCGTCGATGCCGGCCACCAGCGCCCCGCGCGGCGTGCCGAGCCCGAGGCTCTCGGCGATGCCGTCGTCGACGGGCTGGATGCGCACGCCAAGCCAGCCGCGCCGCGTCTCGTGGAACTCGCGCAGCTGGTCGATGATCGGCAGCACGGTGCCGGCGGGCGTCGCGAAGCCGATGCCGATCGAGCCGCCCGAGGGCGACAGGATCGCGGTGTTGATGCCGATCACTTCGCCCGCCATGTCGAACAGCGGGCCGCCCGAGTTGCCCGGGTTGATGGAGGCGTCGGTCTGGATGTAGTTGTCGTAGGGCCCGCTGTCGATGTTGCGGTTGCGGGCGGAGACGATGCCGGCCGTCACCGTGCCGCCGAGGCCGAAGGGGTTGCCCACGGCCATCACGGCATCGCCCACCCGCATCTTGTCGCTGTCGCCGAACTTCACCGACTTCAGCGGCTGGTCGGAGGCGACCTTCAGCACCGCGACGTCGACCTTGGTGTCTTTGCCCACGACCTCGGCCTTCAGCCGCCGCCCGTCGGTCAGGATCACGATGATCTCGTTGGCGCCCTCGATGACGTGGTTGTTGGTGATGACGATCCCGCTCGGGTCGATGATGAAGCCCGAGCCGAGCGAGCTCGACCGGCGCGCCCGCGGCGTGTCGGGCAGGCCGCCGCCCTCCTTGCCGTTGCGGCCCTCGAGCTGGCGCTTGAAGAACTCCTCGAAGAGGTCGTCGAATGGCGTGCCGGGCGGCAGCTTGGGGGCCGCCCCGGCCTGCTTCTGCTCGACGACCTGGGAGGCGGAGATGTTGACCACGGCGTCCACCACGCCCGCCGCGAGGTCGGCGAGCGATTCCGTGCCGCCCTTGGCGAGCGCCGGGGCCGGGGCGAGCAGCGGCGCCGTGCCGCCGCCCGCCAGCATGAGGAGGGCGAGGGCCGCCGCGCGGGCCGGACGGAAAGCGGATGTCGTCATCGCGGGGAAGCCTTCGGGGTTCATGGGATCGGGCGCCGGCCGGGGAGGCGGCGCCTCGCGTCTGCCCTCCATTATTGGAAAGCCGGGGGTGCCTCGCAAGGGCGGCCTTAGTCGCGGGCCACGACCCGGACGGCCGCCTCGTCGCCGCGGCCGTCGGCGTCGACCACCGCCACGGTCGAGAACCCGATCCCGGCCGGCCGCCACACCGCCTCGTGGGCGAAGGCCCGGCTGTCGACCGGCCGCCCGTCGACCAGCCAGCGGTAGGGACGCCGCCCGCCCGTGGCGGCGAGCTTGATGGGCGAGGGCGAGCCGGGATCGACCAGAAGCTTCGACCGGGCGAGCGGGAAGGTGATGTGCGGCCCGGCCGTCTCGGCCGCGGCGCCCTCGGCGTCGAGCCGCAGGAGCGCGGGGGGCGGCGGGCCGGCGAACAGCGGGGTGAGGACGGGCGCCCGCAGCGGGGCGGGCGGCAGGGTGTCGAACAGGCGGAACATGAGGGCCGCGGCCGCGGCGCCGACGCACGGGCAGGCGGCCCCGTCCGCCCGCCCCATCCACAGCCCGACCACATGCGCGCCGTCGAACCCCACCGCCCAGCCGTCGCGGAACCGGTAGGAGGTGCCGGTCTTGTAGGCGAGCCGGCCCGCCCGGCTCTGGACGCCGCGCGGGGGCGGCATGTCGCTCAGGATGGCGGTGACCGCATCGGCGGCGCCCTGCTCGAACAGGCGCGGCGCGTCCGCGGCGGGCGTCGTGCCGGACGGCTGGGTGGCGAGCGGCACGGGGGCGCCGCCATTGGCGAGCGCCGCGTAGGCCGCGACCAGCGTCTGGAGGCTCGTGCCGACCCCGCCGAGCGCGATCGGCAGCCCGGGCGCCGCATCGCCCGTGCCGAGGTCGAGCGTCAGCCCGGCCGCCTTGAAGCGCTCGGTGAACACCACCGGTCCGAGCCTCTGCAGCGCCACCACGGCCGGCAGGTTCAAGGACCATTGCAGCGCCTGGCGGACCGTCACGTCGCCGTTGAAGCCGCCGTCGAAGTTGTGCGGCGCGTAGTCGTCGAAGCGGGTCGCGGCGTCGTGGATCAGGCTGCCGGGGTGGGCCCGCAGCCCGTCGAACGCCATGCCGTAGATGAAGGGTTTCAGGGTCGAGCCCGGCGAGCGTAGCGCCCGCACCATGTCGACGGCCCCGCTCCGCCGGGCATCGCGATAATCCGCGCTGCCGACGCGGGCCAGCACCGCGCCGCTGCGCCAGTCGGCGATCACGGCGGCGAGCGTCACGGGGCGCGGCAGGTCGCCGAGCGCCTGCATCAGCACGCGCTCGGTCCCGGCCTGGATCGCGGCGTCGAGCGTTGTGGGGATCACGGCGCCGGGCGGCGCGCCGGCCGCGAGCTCCTCGGCGAGATGCGGCGCGAGCGCCGGCATCGCGTGGCGGTGGTCCGGCAGGGGCGCCGCAAGGGCGCTGGCGAGGGTGTCCGGCGCCAGCAGCCCGTCGGCGACGCCGCGCCTCAGCACGCGGGCGCGGGCCAGCACGGCCGCGAGGCCCGGCCGGTCGGGCCGCAGCCGGTTGGGGCTTTGGGGCAGCGCCACAAGGGTCGCGGCCTCGGCGTCCGACAGCGCCGCGGGTTCCTTGCCGAACCAGGCGAGGCTGCCGGCCCGCACCCCCTCGATGTTGCGGCCCATCGGGGCGAGCGCCAGGTAGGCGGCAAGGATCCGCGGCTTCGACCAGTGCGCCTCGAGCTGGAGCGCGCGGGCCATCTCGATCAGCTTGGACCGGAGGGTCCGCGGCCGCGGCTCGAGGAGCCGCACGACCTGCATGGTCAGCGTCGAGCCGCCCGACACGATGCGGCCCCGCGAGGCGAGCTGCCAGGCCGCCCGCGCGAGCGCCAGGGGATCGACCCCGGGATGAGTGAAGAACCGCCGGTCCTCGATGTCGACGAGAAGCCGCAGGTAGACCGGAGACACCGCGTCCGGCTCGACGGGAAGCCGCCACAGGCCGGCAGGCGTCGTGAACAGCCGCAGCGGGACCCCGGCCCGATCGACCACGGCGGTCGAGGCGTCGGCCAGCCGCGCCGTGGCGGGCGGGAACAGCCGGTCGAGGCCGATGGCGGCGCCTGCCGCAACGGCAAGGGAGAGAAGCGCGGCGGCGGACCACCGCATGGCCCTGCCAGACGCTACCATGTGCGCCCTGCCGCCGTCACCGCGAGGCGCGAAGCGCCGTGGCGATCCATGCAACCTTGGGCGCGGCCCCGGGCGTGGATTGCTTCGCTCCGCTCGCAATGAAGGCCGGGGCGGACGGGTCCGCTCACGGCCGGCGGGCCGCCTTCACCTCGAGCGTGCCGGCTTCGCTCCGGGCGTGGTAGGCCGGGGCGTACATATCCTCGACCTGCGTGCCGGGGCGCGCATAGGTGCCGGGCGTCACGGCCCGGACCACATAGGCGAGCTTGAAGCCGCGCTTGTCGTCGGTGGCATCGAACCCGGCGAGGTAGCGGTCGTCGCGCACCGCCTGGAAGGTCGGCTCGGTCAGGTCCTTGAGCCAGGCGAAGGCCGAGCCCTCCGTGCTGGACGACAGCCCGACCGTGTCCGGCTCGAGCCCGGCCGGCAGCATGTCGACCAGCAGCACCTTGCGCTGGGTTGCGGTGTCCATCCGGCCCTCGACCACCACGACCAGCTCGTCGTTCTGGTGGATGTCGGCGAGATCCGCCGCATCGCCGTTCATCCGGAACAGGCTGCGGGCCACCGTGAACCCCTTGGCCTCGGCGGGCTGCGGGCCGGCCGGCACCCCCGTGGTCGCCAGCGACAGGTAGACGGGATCCTTGCCCTCGTTGCCGACCTCGACCGCGCGCCCTGCGCCGAGCGCCACGGCCGCCGTGACGCGGGTCCGCCCCGCCACGGGCTTGCCGTCGAGCGTGACGTCCAGCGTGCTCTTGCCGCTGAGACCGGCGGCGCCGAGCACCAGCCACGCCTCCTCCTGGGTCGACAGCCAGCCCGCGCCGCCCGCGGCATGGGACAGGTCCGCGGCCCGCTCGATCAGCGTCCGCTCGGGCAGCAGCTTCTCCTCGACGGCGAGCGACAGCGCCATGGCCCGGTCGCGCAGGTCGCTGCCGTAGTCGTTGAGCCAGGTGTTCGGATCGCGCCGGGGCGGCGGCTGGCGCATCAGCGCCGCGGCGGCCTCGCGCTCGCCGACATGGGTCAGCGCCGCAACCATCTGCACGCGGGCGATCTCGCTCGGCAGGCTGGTCTGGTCGCGGGTCGAGACGTAGCGCAGCTGGGAGAGATCGAGCTGGCCGGCCCGCGCCAGCACCACGGCCGCATAGGCGTTGCCGGCGATCTCGGCCGGCCCGGTGCCGGCGCTGGCGAAGCGCCCGGCCAGCCAGGCGAGCGCCCGCTCCTTCATGGGCCCGGGCACGGCCAGCCCCTGCGTCTCGGCATGCTGCAAAAAGTCGACCACATAGGCGGTGAGCCAGCCGTTGCCGGTGTCGAAGGCCGTCCAGAAGCCGAAGCTGCCGTCCTGGCCCTGCAGGGAGTAGAGCCGCTGGATGGCGCCCTGCGCCGTCACCGTGTCGCCGACCGCCCGGGCCGGCACCCCGCCGAGGGCCGTGGCGTAGAGCTCGGGAAAGGCGCGGCTGACGGTCTGCTCGGCGCAGCCGTAGGGGTAGCGCCGCAGCGCCGCCAGCAGCCCCGCCACGTCGAAGGCGGGCGAGGTGGACACCTCGACACTGAGGCTCGCGGTGCCGGGCAGCATGTCCTGCCCGAGCGCGTCGCCCGCGACGAGTTTTGTGCCGGGATCGAGCGTCCGGAGCTGGCGCGTCGTGGCGTAGGCGTTGGGCGAGCGGACCCCGATCTCGAAGTCGCGCTCGACCAGCAGCCCGTCCTCGCCCCTGGCGGTCAGGTGGATGTGGCCCGCCCCGAGCTCGCCCGTGGCGATGAGGGTGCGGTCGGCGAAGCGGCGCTTGTCGCGCCTGACGTCCTTGAAGGTCACATCGCCGCGATCGAAGGCGATGGGCCCCTCGGCCGCGAGGGTGACCTCGTAGGTCTGTTCCGGCGCCTCGAGATCGGTCAGCATGACGCGGGCGGTCGCCCTGTCGCCCGGCGCGAGGAAGCGCGGCAGGGTCAGCTCGGCCAGAAGCTGCGGCCGCACGACCACCCCCGCCTCGGCGCTGCCGAACCGGTCCACCGTCCAGGCGACCGCCATCAGCCGCAGCTTGCCGGAGAAATCGGGAACCGCGAGCTGAACCGTGCCGTGGCCGTCCGCGTCCAGCATTACGGGGCCCGCGAACAGCGCCACGGTCTTGAACGTCTTCACGTCGAGGCCGCCCATCTGCTTGGCCGCGCGGGCATCGCCTCCCTCCACCAGCCGGCCCGGCTGGCCGTCGGGATCGATGAGGCTCGCATAGACGTCGCGCCACTCGATCCCGGGCTCGCGCCGTCCCACGAAGTAGTCCGCAGGATCGGGGGTGTCGAAGTCCGTCATGCGCAGCACGGCCTCGTCGACCGCCGCGAGAGACACGTAGACGGGCTGGTCGCGCGGGGCGCCCTTGACGTCGACGGCGACGCTCAGCGTCGACTGCGGCACGATCTTGTCCGGCGTCTTCAGGCCGACATCGAGCCGGTGGGCCGCGGCGGCCCCGGGCACCCAGGCGGCCCCGACGGCCCGGACCGGCAGGCGCGGCAGCACGGCGCCCGTGGGCGAGACCGCGACGGCCAGCACGTAGGCGCCCGCCGCGGGCACGTCGGCGGCGTCGAACGTGACGGTGCCCCCGCCCTTGGGAAGCTCGAGCTCCTGCACCTGGTGCAGGCCGTCCCCGTCGAGCATCGCCAGGACCCGGCCCGCGAAGGTGGGCTCGATGCGGGCCTGCACGGTGCCCGCGGGGCTCGCGGCATCCACGGTCACCTTCAGCACGTCGGGCTTGTGCTCGGCCGAGGCGCCGCCCCACCAGTCGGCCCCGAAGCGCAGGCTGGACGCCGCCTTGCCGTCGGGGCTGTAGACCTCGACCCGGTAGCGGCCGCTCGCCACCCTGGCCGCGATGTGGGCCCGGCCGTCGGGGCCAAGCGCCACGCCGCCGCCGTCGACCCGCGCGTCGGTCACGATCTCCTCGAACTGCCAGCGCCCGTCCCGGAAGAAGGAGTTGTACTGGGTGTCCTCCAGCACGAGGTCCCAGCTGAGGCTCGCGGCACCGGCCGGCTTGCCGGCGCCGTCGACCAGCACGACGTCGAACCCGGCCTCCGCGTTGCGGGCGAGGTTGCCCCCGGTGGTCGCGTGCAGGCCGATGAAGCGGTCGGCGCTCCGCAGCGGCTGGGTCAGCTCCGTCGTGGCCGGGCGGCCGTCGACGTCGTTGACGGTGGCCCTCAGCGCGACCTCGAGCGGCGCCGTGGTGTCGGGCAGCTCGCCCGGCGCGAAGGTGACGCTCGCGTGGCCCTTGGCGTCGGTCGTGAAGCTCTGAGCCTCCAGCGCCTTGGGCAGGAACGGCTCCTGCTCGAGGCCGAAGCGGTAGTCGGCGTAATCCGCGAACGGGTGTTCGGCGGCCTGGACGGTCGCCTCCACGCTGCCCGACAGATCCGCGCCGGGGCTGCCGTAGAAGTAGTCGGCCTGCACGGCGGGGCTGATCGGCCCGCCCACGGCCGGCGCCTCGCCCGGGAGCGCGAGCCTGGCGTCGAGCCGCGGCGGCACGAAGTCCTGCACCGACACCGCGACCGAGCCGAGATGCTCCTTGCCGGCCGCGCCGGCCCACAGGGTCCATTCCCCCGAATAGGCGTTGTCGGGCACGTGGATGTCGAGCGTGCCCCCGCCGGCGCGGTCGAGGTCGGCCGTGATGTGGTCGACCTCGATGCCGTCGGGGCGCACGAGGTGGATCGTCAGCGGCGTCCTGGGCACGAGCCGGCCCGCGTTGTCGCGCAGCAGCGTGCCGAGATGGAGGGTCTCGCCGGGCCGGTAGATGCCCCGGTCGGTCCACAGATAGGCATCGAGCGCCCCGGGCGGGGTGCGGCCCTTGAGGTCGAGGTCGCCGAGATCCAGCGCGGGATCGTCGAGCGACAGATCCGTGAAGTCGCCCCGCGCGAGCGAGGCGGTGAGCATCCGCGGGGTGTCGCCGCCCTCCCCGCGCAGCAGGCCGGCCGGCACCACGACCCGGCCGTCGTCGCCGGTCCTGTAGGTCGCCAGCACCTCGTTGCTGCGGGCGACCAGGCGCAGCGCGACGTCCGGCAGGGGGCGGGCGGTCTGAAGCGAGCGCGCGACGACCAGCATGCCGCCGTCGGTCTTCACGCTCATGAGGCCGATGTCGGAGACGCTGAACCATTGCGTCGCCCGCTCGACGTCGTCGTCCGGCCGGCTCGCGGCCGGGGTCGCGACCGCGACGTAGACCCCCGGATCGAGACGCTTGACCAGCCCGTCGACCGGCAGCGCCGTGGCAACGTCCTGGTTGGGTTTCTGGGCGATCTCGACCGACCCTTCGAAGACCTTGGTGCTCCGGTCGGCGACCTGGGCGAGGCTGTAGCCCGTCAGCGCCTGGCCGAACCAGTCGCTGCCGAGCTGCTCCACGAGCCCGCGCTCGCCGAAGCGGTAGACCGTGACCCTGGCTTTGCCCACATTGACGCTGTGGAGCGGCAGGCCGACGTCCTTGGCGTAGGGCAGAAGCGTCTTGCCGCCCGCAAAACTGACGCGTGCCTCGCGGTCGGGCACCGCGAGCTCGACCGACACGTCCTTGGGGAGGGCCGTGCCGTCGCCGGCCGGCAGCCCGGCCTTGAGGCGCACCGTATAGCGGCCGCCATGCTTGAGGCCCGTGAGGCAGAGGTCTTTCCCCCGCGGCTGCATCGTGTGGTCGAGCGCGGGCGTGACGGCGAGGAAGGGCTCGAAGGCGTCGGCCTTGCCGCGGGGCAGCGGCGCCGAGAAGCTGAAGCAGACCGAGGGCACGGCCCGGTCCGGCTGGACCGTGACGTTGAGGTACTCGACCGCGCCCGCCGGCCCGGCGCCGAGCCCGAGTGCCAACGCCGCAACACGCGCCGCGCGTCCCATCCCCCTCCGCTCCATGCGCCCGCCCCCCGCCGACTGTCTGCCCTGGCGGCAGATTACGCCGCTTCGGCGGCCGCGCGCCAGATCCGTCCGGCC
>CAXUMV010000023.1:0-2688 GCA_964252065.1 uncultured Lichenihabitans sp. | reverse complement strand
CCGCCGACTGTCTGCCCTGGAGCCGTAGATTATGCCGCTTGGCGGCTTTGGCACCAGACACATTCGGAGGCGGTGTACCGTGATACAAAAACGCTACACCCAATGAGGTTTTTCACGAGAAATACACCTTAAGGTTGCGTATCCATTATCTTTGCAATCGAATAATGCCTGCAGATCCGGAAGATTCGTCACCTCCGAGAAGGACGGCTTCAATGAATAAGTTAAATCAGTTACTTTTCGCGTTCGCCGTAACGACGGCACTTTCATCAGGTTCGGCGGGGGCGACGACGACTTACAAGTAGGTAATCAAAAACAATTTCTATCTATACGGTAATTTGGTTAGCCAGCTTGAGCCATCAACGTGTGCTCAATTATCTGCTTGTCCGGTAGCGTCGCCGTCATCGGTTGAATACCACGGCGAGACGAAAGGGCAGGCGACAACAACAGGTCCGCAGCCAAATGGCGCGATCTATATCGGTTACCAGGGTGCAAATGGCATAAAAAATGAGTGCGGCTTTTTCATGGGTGGAAACGTAGCTGCTAATGGTACTTCTACAGTTCCCGATCAAGCTGCTCTGCAAACATATTACAGCTCCGCTGGAAATCGAGTCCAACCCGGATGTTTAAAACTAGGAGTAGACGTACTTTGTTCCAGTCCCACTGATTGTACCTACACGGGAAGATTCAGCATAGAAACATATAATAATTAACATCAATCCCACGTCAGATATAGCTGAAGCCCCTGTGCACCCTGTATCATAGCATGATTTTTTCCATCAGGATTGTGATCAAAAAACTCTCTATTGTAAGACATGGTATAATGAGCAACGTTTGATAACCCATCAGGGTCCCCTAGCATTGTAGCGGTCTCATGAAAATCAAAACCCTGAACATCTGATGCCTTCTGAAAAATAACATCATGTTTCGCATAAGCGGTCTTCAAGCTACTAATTAATGCAATATCTTTCTTGACGACGTCCGATGCGTGTTGTCTCTCTGCGTCAGAAAAACTTGGATCATCGGCTATGTTCTGAAAAACATCATCAAAATCAAGCTGACGATCCTTGATGATTGAGGCGAAGGTATTTCGTTGGCCGATTTGGCCTGTGTCGGACAAGCCTCCGCCATACATAGCCTCACTGACCTCATCCGAGGTCAAGGCGTTGTTGGCTTTGATGAGTGCGTTTTCTTGCGTTGTCGTATAATATCGATAGCCGATCAACGGCAGCGAGCTTTCCGGCGATTGCGACGGGTCCGCCGAGGACCCATCGCTTCCGCCGGCCTTCAGACGCAGCAGGGCCTGGGACGTCGTGCTCGACATCGACGCCGTCGTGCCTGGGTCATTATCGGAAAGGCCGGGCGGGGTTGGTGACGCCGCGCCGGTCTTGTCCTGCGTCGACGAGCCGAACAGCTTGGCCACCATCCAGGCTTCGATCCTCGACTGGCCGAGGGTGCTGACGGATGTCATGGATCGAACTCCTCGGACTGACGTCGACTCTCACAGACGATCGATAGACGGTCGGTCGTTAAACATCGGCTAAGACACTCCCTGACTGGAGCCACACCCGATCGGCCCGTCATCGCGAGGCGCGTCATCGCCGTCGTGGTCCAGGCGACGGCGCGGAGGCCCGGGATGTAAATGGCGTCGCCGCGCTCGCAAAGACGAGACCGCCGGACCCGGCAAGGCCGGTCAGCCGCGGCGCCTGCGCTGCTTGGAGACGCCGTGCTCGGTCTTGGTCCAGGCGTGCGGGCGGCCCATCATCTCGAACAGGGCGGCCCAGGTCGCATAGGAGAGCATCGCCAGATAGGCCGGCAGCAGCACGAGCCATGCTCCGGACGCCATCATCCCGCGCCGGCGCAGGCCGACGACGGCCGGCCAGAGCAGCGAGGCCGCGCCCGAGACGATCAGCGTCAGCGCGAGCCCCGACCACGCCCGCTCGGCCGGCGTCGCGGGCCGCAGCAGCGGACCGGCCGCGGCGTCGACCAGCACGCCCACGGCGAAGACCGGCCACAGCAGGCTGCTGGCGATCGTGCCGCCCAGCAGGGCGACGATCGCGAACCCGCCCCACGGCCCCGCCTGCGCGAACAGCCGCGCGGGATGGCGGCTGTGGGTCTGCAGCGTCACCATCCAGCCCTTCTGCCAGCGCCGGCGCTGGCCGAGCCAGGGCCGCAGCCGGTAGGGCGCCTCCTCGAAGGTGGAGGAGGCGATGACCCCGACCCTGTAGCCGAACCGGGCGAGGCGGATGCCGAGGTCGACGTCCTCGGTGACGTTCCAGGCATCCCAGCCGTTGACGCGGCGCAGCGCCTCGATGCGGAAGTGGTTGGACGTGCCCCCGAGCGCGATGGGCAGCCCGAGGCGGGCGAGCCCGGGGTTGATCACGTCGAACAGGCTCGCATATTCGATAGCGAACAGCCGCGCGAGCCAGCTCTCCCCCGCATTGTCGACGACGAGGCGGGCCTGGACGCAGCCGAGCGTGTCGTCGCCGGCCGCAAAGGCCGCGAGCGCCTCCCGCAGCTGGCCCGGCTCGGGCTCGTCCTCGGCATCGTAGATGGCCACGAACCGGCCGAGCGCGAAGCGCAGCGCGACGTTGAGGGCGCGCGGCTTGGTCTGCGGCCGGCCGGGCGGCGCCAGCAGGATCTCGAAATGGTCGGGCAGCCGCTCGGCCTGGATGGCTTCCAGGGTCTCGA
>CAXUMV010000022.1:8164-17494 GCA_964252065.1 uncultured Lichenihabitans sp. | reverse complement strand
GTAGACCAGGATCAGCACGAGGTGGGTGTCGAGCAGGCCGATGTTCTGCGCGACGAGGTAGATGGGCAGCGCCAGCACGATCGGGCTGATGAAGCGGTTCGAGATGAACCAGAACCAGAGGTCCGACTTGCCCCGGAAGTCGTAGCGGGCCAGCGCGAAGGCGGCGGGGGTGCCGAGCAGCACCGCAAGGCCGGTGCTGAAGACCGCCACGACGAGGGAGTTGACGATGGCCTTGACCACCTTCTCGTCGGCGAAGACCTCGGCGTAGTTGGCGAGCGTCGGCGTGAAGACCCAGACCGGTGGCGAGGCCAGGAGATCGGTCTGCGTCTTGAACGAGGAGGACACCATCCAGTAGAACGGAAAGATCGTCGCGAGGAAGACGGCCAGCAGCCCGATGCCGTGCAGCAGGCGCCCGAGGTGGCGGGGCGACATCATTCGATCTCCCGGTAGAAGAAGCGGATGTAGATCCGGGCCAGCACGATGGTGATCACCAGCAGCAGCAGCGCCTGGGCCGAGGCCGTGCCGAGGTCGAACACCCGGAAGCCGACCCGCTGGATGTAGATCGAGATCAGCTCGGTGGCAGCCCCCGGACCGCCGCGGGTCATGGTGAAGACCACGTCGAACAGCTTGAGCACGTCGGCCGAGCGCAGGATCAGCATCGCCGTGAAGCCCGGCAGCAGGTAGGGCAGCTGCACATGGGTCAGAAGCGCCCATTTGCTCGTGGTCTCGAGCCGCGCCGCCTCCTCGATCTCGACCGGCACCATCGACAGGCCGGACAGGAAGATGAGGGCGCAGAAGGGCGTCCACTGCCAGACGTCCATCACGCAGATGGCCGCGAACGCGCCGCCCGAGTTGCCGAGCCAGTCGAAGCTGTCGAAGCCGAACAGGCCGATAAAGCTGTTCGCGACCCCGAAGTCGCGGTTGAAGATCAGCCGGCCGAGCAAGCCCACGACGGCATAGGTGGTGGCGAGCGGGATGACGAGCGACACGCGGGCGAGCGCCCGCAGGAACCCTAGGCCGGGCCGGTGCAGCAGGAGCGCGATGCAGAGGCCGAGCGCGATCTCGGCCGGCATGACCGAGAGGAAGAATTTCGCGGTGCGCCCGAGCGTCTCCCAGAAAGTCGGGTCGCCCAGGACCTGCCGGTAGTTGGCGAAGCCGACGAACGGGAAGCCGTCGCGGGAGCGCGTCAGGTTGTACTGGCGCAGCGAGGTCACCAGCGCGAACAGCGTCGGATAGATGCCGATCACGAACAGCGCGAAGACGGCCGGCGCCAGGAACCAGAGCGGCGTGTAGCGGCCGTAGCCGAGGTTGGGGCGGTGTGGAGCGGCCATGGGGCGTCACCCGGACGAGCGAAGGACGGCGGGGGACGCCTCGACGCAAAATCGGTCCGGACCGGCCCTAAGACAGAGGCCGGTCCGAACCCGTGGACATCCTGAAGCGGACGGCGTTACTGCAGAAGCTTCTTCTTGCCGTCGTAATAGCCTTCCTTCTGCAGCACCGCCTCCATCCGCGTGCCGATCTCCTTGGCGCCGGCCTCGGTCGAGACTTCGCCCAGCATGATCTTGGAGCCGAACTCGGCGACGATCTCGGAGATCGCGGGCCAGGCCGGGAAGCGGGGGCGGAACTCCGGCACGCCCTTCTGCCACGAGGCGACCATCGGCTCGACGAACTTGTAGGTCGCCTTGATGGCCGGGTCGTCATAGACCGCCATGCGGCCCGACACGCCGCCGGCCTCCACATAGGGCTTGGCGATGGCTTCGGAGGTCGCCCACTGGATGAAGATCCAGGCGGCCTTCTGCTCCTTCTCGGGCGCCTGCGCCGCCACCGCGAGCGAGAAGCCGCCGAGCGCCGGCAGGCGTCCGGCCGTCCCGCTCGGCTCGGGCGCGACCGCGAGGCAGTCGCCGAGCTTGGAGGTCTTGGGATCGGTCAGGGTCGAGTAGAAGGCCGACCATTCGGTGATCATGGCCACCTGGTTCTGCGCGAGGGCATTGACGGCCTCCGCATGGTCCCAGCTGACGACGCCGGGCGGCATGTACTGCATCAGGTTCTGGCGGAACGCGAGGCCGGCCTGGCTTTCCTTGCTCGTGAGATTGGAGTGGAAGCTCTTGTCCAGCAGGGAGCCGCCCGCCGGCCACAGCATCCGCATGAAGCTGTCGGCCGACTGCGTCTCCCCACGAAGGGACTGCAGCGCGTAGCCGTACTGCTTCTTGTCCTTGTTGGTCAGCTTGGGCGCGTAGGTGTTGGCGAGCTCGTCCCAGGTCGCCGGCGGCTTGTCGAAGCCCGCATCCTTGAGCATGCACTTGTTGTAGAACAGAAGGCCCGAGTAGTTGTCGAACGGCAGCCCGTAGGTGGTTCCGCCCCAGGAGCCGAAGGCATCGAGCAGCAGCGGGAAGAAGCCCTTGAGGTTGAGGTTGGGATCGGTGATCGAGGCGTCCTTGGTGAAGGTGTCGATCGGCACGATCCAGCCGTTCTCGGCATATTCGCCGATCCAGACGAGATCGACGAGCGCGATCGACAGGTCGCCCTTCGAGTTAAAGTTCAGCACTTCCTTCTCGCGGGTGTTCTCGTAGGGAACGATCTCGTAGTTGATCTTGATGCCGGTCTGCTTCTCAAACTCGGGCAGCAGCTTGATGATGGCGCGATAGCCGGGGCGATCCAGGAAGATCAGGTTGAGCTGCGTGCCCTTGTAGGGCGCGGCCGCCTTGGCGATGTCCCAGGCCTCCGCGCGCGCTGTGGGTGCGGTGCCGAGCGCGCCGGTCAGCAGAAGGGCGGCCGCACTGACGGTTTTCAACAAAGATCGCATGGTCTTCCTCCTTGAGGCCGATCTCGACGACGTCGGCTCTTGCAATCCGAATATGACCCGGATCATCCGGTGACCCGGATGCGCCACCCGCGCTCCGCGCCATGGCCACCTCATCCGGATGATCGTGGCACAGAGACTAGTCGGCGCGGGAAGGCTGTCTAGCTGCCGCGAAGCGCATTTCCTGTACTCTTATGCATGCTGCGGCGCAGCAACCCGTCGTGCAGGGTCTCGATCTGCAAGGGAGTATCGGGCCCGGTGGGGACCAGGGTCTCGGCGCAGCGCTGTGTCACGCGCTGGCGAGCCAGCCGGCGATAGGCCAGGGGCGTCATGGCACGGCGGTTGCGGAAGATGCGGTTGAAGTTGGAGACGTTCGCGTAGCCCGTCTCGAAGCAGATGTCGGTCACCGGCATGTCGGTATCGGCCAGCAGCTTGCAGGCGTAGCCGAGGCGGAGCGTCGTGACGTAGTCGGTGAAGCTGTTGCCGCTGTGCTTCTTGAAGAAGCGCGAGCAGGCCCATTCGCTCATGCCGAGGCGCCTTGCCAGATCGGGGAGCTGGATGTCGCGCTTGAAGTTGGCGAGGATGTAGGTCCAGGCCGACTGGATGGCCGTCTGGGCGGCATCGGCGGCCTCGGGGGCGAAGTCGCGCGACGACAGGACCCGGTACTCGCCCTTCGACAGGATCTCGAGGAGGTGGAAGAACAGGGTGAGCCGCTGCAGGCCGCTGACCTGACCCATGGCCTCCAGGACATCGACGCCGCGCCGCCGCGTCTCGCCCGTGAAGGCGAGGCCCCGGAGCGCGGTGGTGAGGAACGGGCCGAGCTCGCCGATCTCGGGAAACGTCGCGGCGGCCTTGCGCACCCGGTTCGGATCGAATTGGAGGACGATGTCGCGGCCGGGGATGAGCTCGCCCGGGGCGGTCGCGGTCACCCAGTCATGGGGGAGGCCGCTGCCGACGATCGCGAGATAGCCCGGTTCGAAAGGCTCGATGTGGTCGCCGACCAGAGCCACGCCCGCCGCGTTGCGGACGAGATGAATCTCGTATTCGGGATGAACGTTCCAGACGTTGCGCTCCCACGGATAGTCGTCGCAGCGCCACAGGAAGGTTTCGGTCGCATCGGTGACGATATGCTCCCGGACGGGCTGCTTGGCGATGCCTCTCCCCTCGATCGATCGCATGAGGTCACTCACCCAGGGATCGTCACGACGCGTGACCGTCGACAGGCGGGGACGATACCGCGGCCTCGGCAGGGGCGCCAGTGCACGGGGCCGCGGGGCGAGGGGCGGCGAGACCTTGGTCCGCCATCGCGAGGCGCGAAGCGCCGTGGCCATCCCTCGGGCGATGGGGCGGCCCGGCCATGCATCGCGTCGCTGCGCTCGCGACGACGGCCGGAGGGTTCGACGCCGGTCTTGCCCGAGGCAGCCTGGTCTTACGCCGAGGCGCTCAGCGCCAGGGCCTCGGGTGCCCCTGCGCCAAGAAGCCTGAAGGCATCCGCCGCCGGGGCCGGCTTGCCCAGAAAGTAGCCCTGTCCATACATGCAGCCGCCGGCGACGAGACGCTCCAGCGCGGCCTCGCTCTCGATGCCCTCGGCGATGGCCGCCACGCCGAAGCTCCGGGCCAGGGTCAGCACGGCATCGACGATCTTGGCGCATTCGGGATCGCGATGCATGGCCTGGACGAAGCTGCGGTCGATCTTGAGCTTGTCGAAGCTGAGGTGGACGAGGTGGTTGAGGCTCGAGTAGCCCGTGCCGAAGTCGTCCAGGGCCAATTTGATGCCGAGGGTCTGCAGCGCGATCATCACGGCCTTGGCGGTCTTCTGGTCGTGGATGAGGGCGGTCTCGGTGATCTCCACTTCGAGCCGCGAGGGCGGGAAGTCGGCGGCCGACAGGACGGCCATGATGCGGGTCGGGAGCGACATGTCGTGCAGCTCGACGGCCGAGACGTTCAGGGCGAGGACGATGTCGTCCGGCCAGTGCCGTACGTCCAGGCAGGCCTGGCGCAGAACGCTCGTGGTCAGATCCGCGATGACGTCGAGCTGCTCGGCCATGGTGATGAAGAGGTCGGCCGGAACGAAGCCCCGCTCGGGGTGGTTCCAGCGGGCCAGCACCTCGAAGCCGACGATGCGGTGGCCCGCAAGCTCCACGATCGGCTGGTAGAAGGGCCGGATGTCTCCCGCGGCGATCGCCTGGCGCAGCTCGGCTTCGAGCGTCGCGCGGGCGCGGATCTCCTCGTCGAAGCTGCGCTCGAAGAACATGAAGCCTCCGGGCCCAACCTGTTTGGCCCGGTACATGGCAAGGTCGGCGGCCCGGATGAGCGTCTCGATGCCGTCGCCGTCCGCAGGGTAGGAGGCGACGCCCACGCTGGCGCTGATCCTGACGCAGCTTGCACCGATCGAGATCGGCTCCTGCACGGCCTGGGTGACCTGGCCGGCCAGGCGGATCAGCGCGTCGCGCCCGGCGGCCGTGTGGCCCGCCTGGGCGGTGACGAGGGCGAACTCGTCCCCGCCCAGGCGCGCCGCGAGATCCGCCCCGCGGACGAGGCCCTTCAGCCTGTTGGCGATCGCGCACAGAACGGCGTCGCCGGTCGCATGGCCGAACCGGTCGTTGACGGGCTTGAAGCCGTCGAGGTCGATCAGCAGGACCGAGCACTGCGCCGTGCCGGCCTCGGCGCGCCGGATGGCCTCTTCGATCTCGCCGGCGAACAGGCGGCGATTGGGCAAGCCCGTCAGGGCGTCGTGCCGGGCGAGCGACTTGGCCTCCTCCCGCGCGATCTGGATGACGCGGTGGGCGTTCTCGAGGTCGAGCGTGTTGGTGCGGAACACCTCAAAAGCCTTGGCCATCTGGCCGATCTCGTCCCGGCGGTCGATTTCCGGGATGGTGAAGCCCCGGTCGCCTGCCGCAAGGCGCGTGAGGGCATCGGTCATCGAGCCCAGGGGCTGGGCGATCCGCACGAGCACATAGGCCGCGGCCATGCCGGCGATCGCGAGCGCAAGGCCGAGGGCGACTTCAATGGCCGTGCCCGCATGCCGGTTCGCGGTCTCGGCGGCCTCGGCCGCCTGGGCGGTCTCGCGGCGCACGATGTCGACCAGCCCGTCGAGCGCCGCGCCCGCGTCGTTGCTGACCGCCCACATGTCGGTCTTGAAGAGCGCGAGGGCTTCGTCCCGACGGCCCATGCCGAACAGCCCCGCCACCCGTTCCCAAAGATCGCCGTACCGCGCCCACTCGCGTGAAAAGCGATCGTAGGCCTGCTGCTCCTCGCGGCTGTCGATCAGGGTCTCGTAGGTCCTGCGGGCGTCCGCCACGGCCTGCGTGCCGCGGTCGAGATTGTGGCGGGCCTTCTGCAACTCGGGCTCGTCCGTCACGAAGAAACGGTATTGCTTGCCGCGGACGTCGTTGATCCCGATGTTGATGCGGTCGGCGCTGTCGATGGCCGGAAGCCAGTGTGTGGTGATCCTGGTCAGCTCCTCGTGCATCCGGCCGAGCTGCCGCAGGCTGAACCAGGCCTGTCCGGCGACGATCACGATCATGACCGCCAGCAGCGCCGCCAGCGCCGACCGGATCGAGACGCCCTGGCGCGGCCGGGGTAAAGTGATCGCCGGCTCCGCCGACCTGTTCCTGATCATCTGGCGTCATCCCGGCACGAGGACATGCGTCGGGAAATTATTGGATGCAGAAAATTAAGCTGGGGTATCCGATATGCGTCCACAGCCGCAGTGTCGGGAACCCGCCGCTCCGTCCCGGCGATCGAGCGAACGGGGCCGGGGTGTTAAGGCTAGGATGGCGGGCACCATGACGAGCGCGCGGGCCTCCTGGGAGCTCGGCGTGAGCGCCTCGAACGCGTGCTGCATCATCGTCTCCACGTCCTGCCGCAGCATCGTGACGTCGAAGGGCAGGCAGGCCGCAAAGGGGTCCCAATCGAAGCAGCTCGCCACGCATTGGTTCAACGCGGCGACAGGCAGGCTGGAGGCGAACTCGATCGCGCCCTCGAAGGCCGCGATCGAGTTCACGAACAGGCCCGCGGGAAGCCGGCCGCGCCGCTCCACATAGGCGGCGAGCGCGTCGCGCGCGCTGGCGGGCGGGTATCCGCACAGCGCCAGGAAGCCGGGACCCGGATCGACGCCGCGGGCGCGCAGCGCCTCCGTGAAGCCGGCGACGCGGTTGTCCGTCGCATATTCGCCCGCGACGCCGCCGAGAAACAGGAAGTCGCCGAGCGAGCCGCCGCGCTGCGCGACCTTGTCGACCATGATGTCGGTCAGGTGCCTCGCGCCCCCGCGGTTGTCCGAGACCACGGAGGGCGCGCCGGGTCCGGGCAGGTCCATGTTGACGCAAGGCACGCCCGCCGCGGAGCATAGGCGGTCCAGCGGGTCGGGACGGGGCACGCCGGCAATGAACAGGAACTCGACGCGCTGGGCGAGCAGCGTCCGGGTGACGTGGGCCTCGACCGTCTCGTCGCGCTGCGTGCTGACCACGATCGGGCAGAGCTCGCGACGCCGCGCCTCGGCCTCGAAGGCTTCGGCGAGGTCGGCGAAGAAGCGGTTCCGGTAATGCGGCAGGATCATCCCGGCGAGCCCCGACCGCGACAGGCGCAGCCCCCGCGCCGTCAGGTTGACGTTGTATCCGAGCCGGCGGGCGGCTTCGGTGATGCGGTGCGCGGTATCCTCCTTGATGCGATAGCGCGCCCAGGTGCCGTTGAGCACCAGGCTGACCGTGGAGGCCGAGGCGTCGGCCGCCGTCGCGATATCGTAGATCGTCGTCTTCCGTCGGGCGGCGCGCGCCATTCCGTCCTCCACCCCGATGGTTCTTGTTGCGCGATCCGGCCTATCCGCAAAGGCCGGATGCTCCCGTCTTCATGCCGGAAGCGGCCGTTGACGCCAAGGCTAAATAGATTTAGCAAAAGAAAAAGCCTAACGAAATGGCTTTGGGATCGACCGAACGGTCGCGTCAGGACGCCGCCCCGAGCGGGGGCGAAGAGGGAGGAACGGACATGATCAATCATTATCGTCGCGCACTGTGCGCCGGCGTCGTCGCGCTGGCCTTCGCGGGCTCCGCCCAGGCCTCGCCCGACAAGCCGGTCATCGGCGTCGTGGTCAAGATCGGCGGCATCCCGTGGTTTAACGCCATGGATGCGGGCATCAAGAAGAAAGGCGCGGAACTCGGCGTCAAGGCGTTCATGATCGGGCCGACCAGCGCCGATCCGGCCCTCCAGGTCCGCGCCATCGAGGATCTGATCGCCCAGAAGGTCGACGTCATCGGCGTCGTGCCGAACGATGCCGAGGTGCTCGAACCCGTTCTCGAGCGGGCCCGTGCCGCGGGCATCAAGGTGATCACGCACGAGTCCCCCAAGCAGAAGAATGCCGACTACGATTTCGAGCTGGCCTCCTCCCAGGGGTTCGGCGAAGCCTACGGCAAGCGCCTCGTCGAGGCCCTGGGCGGCAAGGGCGAGTACGCGGTGTTCGTCGGCTCCCTCACGGTGCCCCTGCACAATGCGTGGGCCGATGCGGCGAACGCCTACATCAAGGCCAATGCCCCGGGCATGACGCTCGTGGGCGACCGCTACGGGGTGGCCGAGAACGTCGACCAGTCCCGCAGCACGGCGCTCGACCTCATGCGCGCGCATCCGGACCTCAAGGGCTTCCTGGCCTTCGGCAGCCAGGGCCCGATCGGCGCCGCCCGCGCGGTCGCCGAGAAGCACATGGACGGCAAGATCCTCGTGATGGGACCGTTCTCGCCCGGCCAGGGCAAGAAGCTCGTCCACGACGGCGTGCTCACCGGCGGCTTCATGTGGAACCCGGCCCTCGCGGGCGAGGTCTTCGTCTCGCTCGGCACCATGGTGGCCAAGGGCGATACCATCAAGGACGGCACGACCATCCCGGGGCTCGGCGTGGTCCATCCGGACGGGCACAACCTGATCGTCAACGAGCTCGTGGACCTCAACAAGGACACGGTCGACGATCTCGCCAAGATGGGTCTCTAGCCCGGTCGGGCCGGCCTTCCCGAACCCCATCGGGCCCGGGCTCCGGCCCGGGCCCGGTCCTCACCCCGCGCCGTTTGCGTCAGGCGGACGACCATGACCGCTCAAGCCACGTCCAGCGCCAGGGACCCGGTCGTCGCGGCCGGGGCGCCGCTGCTGCAGCTCGACCACGTGTCCAAGCAGTTCGGCGGCGTCAAGGCCCTCGACGACGTCCGCTTCGACGTCCAGCGGGGCGAAGTCCTGTGCCTCGCCGGGGAGAACGGCTGCGGCAAGAGCACGCTGATCAAGATCATCAGCGGCGTCCACCAGCCCGAGAAGGGCGCCACCATGCTCTTCGAGGGGCGCTCGATCGAGGGGCTCAATCCCGCGGCCGCCCGGGCGCTGGGCATCCAGGTGATCTGGCAGGATCTCGCGCTATTCCCCGAGATGTCGGTCGCCGAGAACATCGCCTTCGAGAGCAATCTCGGCGCCCGGCCGCGCCTCGTGAACTACGGAGCCATGAAGGATGCGGCGCGCCGCATCCTCGAGCGGCTCGGGGTCACGCTCGACCTCGACGCGTC
>CAXUMV010000022.1:6266-8154 GCA_964252065.1 uncultured Lichenihabitans sp. | reverse complement strand
CCGGACGCTCGCCATCGCCCAGCGGCAGATCGTTGCGGTCGCCCGCGCGCTCGTCGCCGAGGCCACGCTCGTCTTCATGGACGAACCCACGGCGTCCCTCAGCCAGGCCGAGACCGACGCGCTCCTCGTCATCGTGCGGCGCCTGTCGGGGGAGGGGATCGCGGTGGTCTTCGTGAGCCATCGGCTGGCCGAGGTGCTCGACGTGTGCAGCCGCGTCACCGTCCTGCGCGACGGCCGGTTGATCGGCACCTTCCCGACCCAGGGCATGACCCAGACCCGGCTCACCGAGCTCATGACCGGCAAGACCTTCGACTATGCCGTGCAGCGGCGCGATCTCTCCGGCGCCCCTCTCGTGCTGTCGGTCGAGTCGCTGTCGCGCGCGCCGGATTACGCCGACATCTCCCTGACGATCCGCCGCGGCGAGATCGTGGGCCTCACGGGCCGGCTCGGCTCGGGCCGCACCGAACTCGCCCTCAGCCTGTTCGGCATGGCCCCGGCGGCGAGCGGCACGATCAGCCTCGAGGGCAGGCCCGTCCGCTTCTCGAGCAACCGCGAGGCGATCCGCGCGGGTGTCGCCTACGTGTCGGAGGACCGGCTGCAGCTCGGGCTCGTCCAGCCCCAGTCGATTGCCGACAACACGGTGATGGCGGTCCTCGACAGCCTGCTCGGCGCCGACCACCTCATCTCCCGCGGCCGGCGGAACGCGCTGGTCGACACCTGGATCCGCGACCTCGGCGTCAAGATCGGCCATCCCGACCACGCGGTGTCGACCCTGTCGGGCGGCAACCAGCAGCGGATCGTGCTGGCCAAGTGGCTGGCGACGGACCCCAAGCTGCTCATCCTCGACTCGCCCACCGTGGGCGTCGACGTCGGCGCCCGGGCCGGCATCTTCGCGATCATCCACCGGCTGGCCGAGGCCGGCATGGCGATCCTGCTCATCTCGGACGAGATCCCCGAAGTCTACTTCAACGCCGACCGCATCCTGCACATGCGGGACGGCCGCCTCGTCGGCAGCTACGTGCCGGGCGAGACCGATATCGACGCGATCGAGAGGGCCGTGCATGCATAGGCTCGGATTGGGGAGCACCGAGCGGTGGCTCATCCTCGTCATCCTCGCGATGGGCCTCGGGCTGGGGCTGCTCACGCCCACCTTCCTGACCCTGCCCAACCTGTTCGACCTGCTGAACGCCAGCGCGGTCAACATCATCTTCGGCGTCGGCCTGCTGGTCGTCCTGATCGCCGGCGGCATCGACATCTCGTTCACGGTCGCGGCCTCCGTGGTGCAGTACGTCACCGCGCTCGCGGTGGCACAGCTCGGCGGGGGCGACTGGGCGGCCGGGCTGCTGCTCGCGGGGGCCGTCGGCACGCTGCTCGGCTGCCTGAACGCCTTCTTCATCTACCAGTTCCGCATCGTCTCGATCGTCGTGACGATCGCGACCTACAACCTGTTCTTCGGCCTGCTGATGTTCTACTCCGGCGGGGTATCGATCTACGACCTTCCCGACTGGTGGACGACGCGGATCGTGATCTACGGCACCGAGACGGCAAGCGGCCATGCCGAGCTGACCCTGACCGTGCTCGTCATGGCGGTCTGCGTGGCCGCGACCTGGGCGCTGCTGCGGCGCACCAGCACGGGGCGCCAGCTCTACGCCATGGGCGACAATCCCGAGGGGGCGCGCCGCGTCGGGATCAACATCGGCGCCATGCACTACCTCGCCTTCGGGTGGCTCGGGCTGATGGCCGGCATCGCCGGGCTCATGCAGGCCCATTACGCGCAGGAGGTGGTCCCCAACGCCCTCTACGGCCGCGAGCTCGACGTGCTGGCCGCGGTCGTGCTGGGCGGGGCGCGCCTGGGCGGGGGGCGCGGCACGATCCTGGGCGTGTTCCT
>CAXUMV010000022.1:4630-6256 GCA_964252065.1 uncultured Lichenihabitans sp. | reverse complement strand
CGGCCTCAATCTCCTGGGCATCTCGCCCTACGCCTTCAAGATGATCATCGGCGCCATCATCCTGGTCGCCATCACGCTGTCGAGCGAGGGCGCCGGCCGCCTGATCGGCTCCTGGCGGCAGCCGGCCGCGCGGAGGGCCGCCTGATGTCGACACAGCTGCTGCGCCGCACCGAAGGCGGCCGCCTCGCCGCCCTGGTCGACGGCGACGTCGTGGGGCTGCTGGCCCTGCTCCTCGTCGTGATCGTGGCCTTCGGGGTGACAGCGGACGGGTTCCTGACCGCGAGGACCTTCACCTCGGTCGCCTTCCAGCTTCCCGAGCTCGGCCTGCTCAGCCTGGCGATGCTGATGCCGATCATCTCGGGGGGCTTCAACCTCGCCATCACGTTCACGGCGAACCTGTGCGGGCTCGCCATGGCCTATGTCCTCCAGAGCCATGGCGGGGTCGAGGCGAGCATCGGGGTCTTCGCGCTCGGCGTGCTGGCGGCGCTGGCGACCGGCGCCGTGGTCGGCTGGCTGATGGGCACGATCATCGCCTATACGGGCGCCCATCCCATCCTGGTGTCGCTGTCGACCATGATCTTCGTCCGGGGGCTGGGCGAGTTCCTGACCCGCGGCGGCGACATCTCCGGCGTGCCGGGCTACGTGCAGGCGATCGGCCAGGGCACGGTCTACGGGGTGCCGGCGCCGCTCCTGGTCTTCGCGGCCGCGGTCCTGCTCTGGTCCATCGTCCTGTCGCGCTCGCGGCTGGGCTTTGCGACCCGGATGATCGGGTCCAACATCGAGGCGACGCGCTTCTCCGGCGTCCCGACCCGGCGGTCGCTGACCCTCATCTACACGCTGTCGGGCCTGATGTGCGGCCTTGCGGGCATCGTCATGCTGGCGCGCTTCAACTCGGTCCGGGTCGGGCACGGGGAGTCCTACCTGCTGATCACCGTGCTGGCGTGCTTCCTGGGGCGGGTCGACCCCTTCGGCGGCTTCGGCCGCGTGCTTCCCGTGGCCATCGCGCTCGTGATCCTGCAGGTGATCGCCTCCGGGCTCAACCAGCTCGGCGCCAACCAGCACCTGTCGACGGCGCTGTGGGGCGGCTTCCTGCTGCTGATCATGGTCGCCCGATCCATCTGGGCCAGCCGGTTCCTGCAGGCCATGATCGGCCGGCGATAGGGGGGCCCGGCCGGACCCGGGGTCCGGCGGGGATAAGCCGCGCGCGCCGGCGATGCCGGGAGCGCGGGGGAGCAACGGGAGAAGTCACAATGAACAAGCTGGGTGTCCACGCGCTCGTGTGGGAGAAGGGCTGGAGCCACGAGGAATGCGCCCGGGCCATCGCGAAGACGGCGGAGGTCGGCTACGACCTGATCGAGATCCCGGCCCTCGACCCCGCCTCCATCGACACCGCGTTCACGAGCAAGCAGCTCCAGAAAGCCGGCATCGGCGCGACGTCGTCGATGGGGCTCGACGCCGACACCGACATCTCGAGCAACGACCGCGAGAAGGAGAAGCGCGGCGAGGCCCGGCTCGAGGAGGCCGTCTCGGTCATCCGCGACATCGGGGCGACGCACATGTGCGGCATTCTCGAATCCGCCTTCCAGAAATACGCCGTCCCCACGACGGCCGAGGGCGTGAAGCGGG
>CAXUMV010000022.1:0-4620 GCA_964252065.1 uncultured Lichenihabitans sp. | reverse complement strand
GGGCCTGCGAGGTGCTGGCGCGAGTGGCCGAGAAGGCCGCGGCCAGCAACATCGTCATGGGGCTCGAAGTGGTGAACCGCTACGAATCCAACGTGCTCAACACGGCCTCCCAGGCGGTCGAGATGTGCCGCCGGATCGGGGCCCCGAACGTCAAGGTGCATCTCGACGTCTATCACATGAACATCGAGGAATCGGACATCGGGGAGGCCATTCTCAAGACCGGCGACCATCTCGGCTACTTCCACACCGGCGACTCGCATCGCGGCTACATGGGGTCGGGCTCGATCGATCTGGCGGGCGTCTTCCGGGCGGTGGTCAAGTCCGGCTACGCCGGGCCGATCACCTTTGAGTCCTTCTCGTCCCGCGTCGTCGGCCAGCCGCTCGAGGGCATCCTGGGGATCTGGCGGAACCTCTGGGAGGACAGCCACGATCTGGCCGCCCATGCGCTGATGTACACCAAGGCGCAGCTGAAGGCGGCGCAGGAGGCCCAGAAGCAGGCGGAACGCAGCACGCTGCTCTGATCTGTCGGGTGGTTGGGGGCGACGCGAGTCCCCTCATCTGCCCTGTCGGGCACCTTCTCCCGCGGGCGGGAGAAGGGCTTCGGCATGCTGGCGATCGCATGTGGCAGCGATAGGGTCGCGATCATGCGTCCCGTCACCAGGCTGAACCGAAGCTGAACTGCGCCGTTCAGGCTGCATTGTGGGCGGCTGGCATAACAACCGCCTGCGGAGCGAGGGCACTCACGAACACCGGTCTCGAACGCCGGTGTCGTCCTTGCGAGCGCGGCGCGGCGATCTACATTCCGATCCGACCGTGGCCTGGATGGCCGCGGCGCGGACGCCGGTCGAGCTCCTGGAGCCGCGGCAGCATTGCGGGGTCCCATCCCGACAGCAGGAGCTCTCATGGCCGAACAGCAGTCCGCACGCGGCCAGGGTGCCGGTGCGATCTGGCCCCTGCAGGCGCTGAACTTCTTCATGGCGGACATGCAGGCCGGCATCGGGCCGTTTCTCGGCGTTTTCCTGCTGGCGCACGGCTGGGAAAGCGGGCTGATCGGCTCGGTGATGACGATCGGCGGGGTGGCCGGCATGCTGATGACGGCGCCGGCGGGCGCGCTCGTCGACGCGACCAGCCGCAAGCGCCTCTATGTCGTCGTCCCCGGCATCTGCACCGTGCTGGCGTCCACCATCATCCTGGCCTCGCAGAGCTTCTGGCTGGTCGCGGCATCCCAGGTGGCGACGGCGGTCGCCGGCGCCGCGATCGGCCCCGCGGTCGGCGGCATCACGCTCGGCATCGTCCGCCAGGCGGGCTTCACGCGTCAGAACGGCCGCAACCAGGCGTTCAACCACGCCGGCAACGTGGTGGGCGCCGGCCTGTCCGGTCTCCTGGGCTGGCGGTTCGGCCTCACGGCCGTGTTCTGGCTGGCGGTCCTGTTCGGCATCCTCTCCATCATCTCCGTGCTGATGATCCCGGCCGGCGCCATCGACGACAAGGCGGCCCGGGGCATGAAGGAGGAGGGCGAGGAGGGCGACAAGGCGAGCGGCTTCAAGGTGCTGCTCGAATGCAGGCCGCTGCTGATCCTCGCCGCGGCTCTGGCCTTCTTCCATCTCGGCAACGGGGCCATGCTGCCGCTCTACGGCCTGGCGGTCGTCGCCGAAAAGCAGGGCGATGCGGCGAGCTTCGTCGCGGTCACGATCGTGGTCGCCCAGTCCGTCATGATCGTGGTGTCCCTGATCGCGATGCGCATGGCCGAAAAGAACGGCTATTGGCTCGTCCTGCTCATCTCCTTCCTGGCGCTGCCCCTGCGCGGCCTGCTCGCCGCCTCCTTCATCGATCATTGGGGGGTCTACCCGGTGCAGATGCTCGACGGGGTCGGGGCGGGCCTGCAGAGCGTGGCCGTCCCCGGCCTCGTCGCCCGCATCCTGAACGGCACCGGCCGGGTCAATGTCGGGCAGGGCGCCGTGATGACCGTCCAGGGGCTAGGCGCCTCGCTCAGCCCCGCGATCGGCGGCTGGATGGCACAGGGCATCGGCTACGGCCCGACCTTCATGATCCTCGGCAGCTTCGCCCTCGGCTCCATCGCGCTCTGGCTCGGCTTCGCGTCGACCCTCAAGCCCGCCTGCGCCGGCCCGCCGGCGGCGGGCGCCCCCTCGCTCACCCAGGCCGGAGCCCCCGCGTGAGACGCTCCCGGCCTGGCTTCCGGCCGTGCCGCAGAGCCGGGTCCTGATGGCGGAGATGGTCTCGCCGCACCTGGCGACCTGGGTCATCGCGGCCCTCGCCACGGCCGGCGTCATCCTGCGCCCCTTCGACTGGCCCGAGGCGGTCTGGGCCGTCGCCGGCGCCGCGCTGCTGGTCGGGCTCGGACTGCTGTCGCCGGCCGATGCCCTGTCGGGCGTCGGCAAGGGAACGGACGTCTACCTCTTCCTCACCGGCATGATGCTGCTGTCCGAGACGGCGCGCGAGGCCGGGCTGTTCGACTGGCTGGCCGCGGTCGCGACCAGGCGGGCGAAGGGCTCGGCCTCGACGCTGTTCCTGCTGATCTACGGCGTCGGCACGATCGTCACCGTCTTCCTGTCGAACGATGCGACCGCCGTGGTCCTCACGCCGGCCGTGGCGGCGGCCGTCAAGGCCGCCAAGGCCGAACGGCCCCTGCCGTATCTCCTGATCTGCGCCTTCGTGGCCAACGCCGCATCGTTCGTGCTGCCGATCTCGAACCCGGCCAACCTCGTCATCTACGGCAGCCACGTGCCCCCGCTGCTCCGGTGGCTGCCGCTCTACGGGCTGCCCTCGGCGGTGTCGATCCTGGCGACCTACCTCGTGCTGCGATGGTCGCAGCGCGACGCCCTGCGGCAGGCCATCGAAAGCGACGTGCCCGTCCCGGCGCTGTCGGGCGCCGGGAAGACCGCGGCGCTCGGCATCGCGGCGACCGCGATAGTCCTGCTCGCCGCCTCCTTCGCCGATGCCCAGCTCGGGCCACCGACCGCGGTGGCGGGCGCGGCCACCGCGGCCCTCGTGCTGATCCGCCGGAGGACGGCCCCGTGGGGCACGCTCAGGGCCGTCTCCTGGGGCGTGCTGCCGCTCGTCGCCGGATTGTTCGTGCTGGTCGAAGCCCTCGACCGGTCCGGCCTCATCCGGACCATCGCCGACATCCTGCAGGACGAGGCCCGGCGGTCGGCGACGGGCGCGAGCTGGGGGGCGGGCCTCCTCATCGCGCTCGCCTGCAACCTCATGAACAACCTGCCGGCGGGCCTCATGGCCGGGGGCGCCGTGCAGGCCGCCCATGTGCCCGATCAGGTGACCAGCGCCGTGCTGATCGGCGTCGATCTCGGGCCGAACCTGTCGGTGACGGGGTCGCTCGCGACCATCCTGTGGCTCACGGCGCTGCGCCGCGAGGGGCAGACGGTCGGCGCCGGCCCGTTCCTCAAGCTCGGATGCCTGGTCATGCCGCCGGCCCTGCTTCTGGCGATCGGGGCGGCGCAGCTGTTCGGCTGACGCGCGCTCAGGCCACCAGGGGGAGGGGCTCGTCCGTCCCGCGCTTGTCGCCAACGAGGGCATGGGTGAGCTCCGCCGAGATGGGGCGTCCGAACAGCCAGCCCTGCCCGATCTCGCAGCCAAGATCGCGCAGGAACGTGGCCGTCTTCTCCGTCTCGATGCCTTCGGCCACCGTAGCGAGGCCGAGGCTGCGCCCCAGCCCGAGCACGGCGGAGACAATCTTGGCGCTCTCGGGATCCTCGGCCATCGCGGTCACGAAGCTCCGGTCGATCTTGATCTTGTCGAAGGGGAGCGTCTGGAGGTGGCGGAGGCTCGAGTAGCCGGTTCCGAAATCGTCGAGGGCGAGGCGCACGCCGAGGGCTCTGAGCTGATCGAGCAGCCCGCGCGCGAGGCCGATGTCGCCCACAAGAGCGCTCTCGGTCACCTCGATTTCGATGCGGCTGGCCGGAAAGCCCGTCTCGCTGAGGACGCCTTGGATCATCGCCGGCAGGTTGGGGTCGCGCAGCTGGACCGGGGACACGTTGCACGCGAGGCTGATCTCGCTCGGCCAGGCCGCGGCCGCCCGGCACGCGCGGCGCAGCAGCTGCTCGGTCAGGGCGCCGATCAGGCCGAGGTCCTCGGCAATCGGAATGAACTGGTCGGGGGGCACCATGCCGTGGACCGGATGCGGCCAGCGCGACAGCATCTCGACGCCGACGAGCTGGCCCGTCCCGATGTCGACCAGCGGCTGGAAGTGCGGCACGATGACGTCGTCCGCGATGGCCTGGCGGAGCTCGCCTTCGAGCAGCGCCCGGGCGCGGACGAGGGCGTCCATGCCCGGCTCGAACACGCGCGAGCAGCCCCGGCCGTCCGCCTTGGCCCGATACAGGGCGACGTCGGCCCGATGCATCAGCTCGTCGATGGCGGTGTTCTCGGCCGTGGTGAGCCCGATCCCGATGCTCGCGCCGATCTGGATGATGGCGCCGCTCGTCAGGGCGAAGGGCTGGCTCAGCGTGTGCACGATGCGGTCCGCGACGGCCTTGGGATCGGCCCTCGGATGGTCGGGGTCGGCGGGGTCGCAGCAGAGCACGAAGGCGAACTCGTCGCCGCCCAGGCGCGCGATGCGTCCCTCGTCCCGCAGGACGTGCCGCA
>CAXUMV010000021.1:13816-17533 GCA_964252065.1 uncultured Lichenihabitans sp. | reverse complement strand
ACCTCTACGGCTGCCGCGAATCGCTCGTCGACGGCATCCGCCGCGGCACGGACGTGATGATGGCCGGCAAGGTCGCGATGATCGCGGGCTTCGGGGACGTCGGCAAGGGCTCGGCGGCCTCGCTCCGCAACGCCGGCTGCCGGGTCCTGGTGTCGGAAGTCGATCCCATCTGCGCGCTGCAGGCCGCGATGGAAGGCTACGAGGTCACCACCATGGACGAGGCGGCCCCCCGGGCCGACATCTTCTGCACCGCGACCGGCAACGTCGACGTCATCACGGTGGACCATATGCGGGCCATGAAGGACCGCGCGATCGTGTGCAACATCGGCCACTTCGACAGCGAGATCCAGGTCTCGGGGCTGCGCAACTTCAAGTGGCACAACGTGAAGCCGCAGGTCGACGAGATCGAGTTCGTCGACGGCAAGCGGATCATCCTGTTGTCCGAGGGGCGGCTCGTGAACCTCGGCAACGCCACCGGCCACCCCTCCTTCGTGATGTCGGCGTCCTTCACCAACCAGACACTGGCCCAGATCGAGCTCTGGACCAAGCAGGGCCAGTACGACAGGAAGGTCTACGTGCTGCCCAAGACCCTCGACGAGAAGGTCGCGGCCCTCCACCTCGACAAGATCGGCGTGAAGCTCACCAAGCTGACCGAAGCGCAGGCAAGCTACCTCAATCTCGGGGCACAGGGCCCGTTCAAGCCCGATACCTACCGCTACTGAGGCTGCTTCACCGCGCCCTGAACGACGCTCCGGGAGCCCGCTTCCCCGGCGCCCGACAATCCCTATAGTAGTAGCGTTGATCGCCTGTCCGGCCCCGCACGCTGCGGAACCGGCAAGTCCGGGCGGTCGGGGAGTTGCGTGTGACGTCCATCGTCGAGAGGGGCCCCGATCGGGCGGGTGTCCGGTGAGCGCGGCGAACGACGACCGGCGTGACCGCGACGGGACCCCGGCCGGGGAGCCGGGCGGCGGCGACGCCCCGCCCCGGACGCCGCACACCCCGGACCTGCGGGCCGCGATGCGGACCGCGCGGGTCGACGACGCCGAGCGATCGCGCGCCATCGCCGACCTCCAGGGGATCGAGCTCGCCCGGCTCGAGGTGCTGCAGGCGCGGCTCGTGCCCGTCCTGGCGCAGGTGCCCGAGGGGGTCGACCTGTTCGACGCGGCGCTGATGCCGGTGCCCCGCCCGCGCCTCTTCATCGACATGATCGGCTTCGTCGAGATGGCGAGCGACCGGCGCCGCTACCGGCTCGTGCAGGATCGCGCCGAGGGACGGACCACGCTGTGCGAAAGCGAGCGGGTCGAGGTGATCGCGGACGCCGTCACGGCCTATATCGCGCGGCGCCTCATCGAGCGCGAGAAGGCGCTGGCGTCCGCCGGCACCGCGCGGCCCGGGCCGCCGGCGGCGGGTCCGGCGCTGCCGCAGGGGGCCCTGGCGAGGGCGGGGCGGATCGTCCTCGAATATCTGGGCCTCGCCGCGCTCGTGGTGCTGTTCTGGGTGTTCGGCCAGGCGCTCTACCACTGGATCCGCGCGCACCACTGACGAGGTTCGGGGAGCCTTACGCCCCGGCGGTCAGGTCGAAGGCGCCGAGGTCGCCGATGCCGCTGAGGTCGGGCAGCAGCCCGCGCCGGCTCGCTCCGATCGACCAGCCGCGCCCGGCCCGGCCGAACGAGAACAGGTGGTAGGCCGCCCGGTGCGAGGCGCTGCCCGGCACGGCCGAGGCGGAGGGCACGCCCACCACCGGCACGGGACCGTCCGGGCCCCGCATGTGGGCCAGCATGGGCCGGTGATTGTGCCCGTGCAGGATCAGTTCCGCCCCATGGGCTGCGATCACCTGGGCGAAGGCGGCCTGGTCCCGCAGCCCCCGGCCGGCGCTCGCCCCGTGGCGGTAGGGCGGGTGGTGGATCAGCACCACGCGCGCGCGATCCTCGGCCGCGGCCGTGTCGAGCAGCGCGCCGAGCGCGTGGCGCTGGCGGGCGCCGAGGGCGCCGGAGGCCAGGAACGGGGCGGTCGGCACGGCCGAGGACAGCCCGACCAGCGCGACCTCGCCGCGGCGCCGGAGGAAGGGGAAGTGCGGCGCGTGGCCGGGCGCGGGCACCCCCGGCCCGTCGGCCAGCCAGGGCAGGAAGGTGCTGGCCAGCAGCGCCATCGAGGAGCGGACATAGGCGTCGTGGTTGCCGAGGACGACCTGGGCGCCGCCGAAGGTCCGCCGCACCTGCCTTACGGCGAAGCGGAGGTGGAGCGTGCTCAGCGGCTCGATGTAGGACAGGACCGCCATCCTGACGTCGCCCGGCTCGCCCAAGGTCCGGAGCCAGGCCTCGGCAAAGGGAAACTCCGCCGCGAGGCCGAGATTGAGGATATCCCCGGTCATCGCGACATGGTCGGTCCGCCTCGCCCGCAGGTCCTCGACCAGCGCGCGCAGGACTGTCATGTCGTGCAGGTGCGAGCGGCGGCTCCAGTTGACATAGCCGGTCAGCCGCTTGCCTAGGAGATCGCGCCGCCGTGGGCGCGGCAGGGGACCGATATGGGCGTCGGACAGATGAGCGAGAACGAAGGTCACGCCAAAGCCTGTCGCGCGCGGAACGATGGCTCGTCAACGCCCGAGGCGGCCCGTTGATGCGCCGTCCCCTGGTGCTGCCGCCTTCCACCACAGGGCTCGTGCAATGGCTCAACCTGCGGGTGGCCCTGGTCCGGCAGTCGGTCATCATGGGCGTGCGCGTCGCGGTGTTCGACGGGGCGGGCGGCGTCTTCCTCGTGCGCCACTCCTACGTACCGGGCTGGCACCTGCCCGGCGGGGGCGTCGAGAAGGGGGAGACCTGCCGCACGGCCGCCATCCGCGAGGTGCGCGAGGAGGCCGGCCTGACGCTGCGGGGCGAGGTGAGGCTGCTCGGCCTCTATCTCAACCGCGCCATGGCGAGCCGCAACCATGTCGCGGTCTATGTGGCCCGGGCCTTCGACAGGATCGCCGACCCCGAGCCCGACTGGGAGATCGTGGAGCGCGGCTTCTTCCCCCTCGACGCGCTGCCCGACGGCACCACGGCCAGCACCAGGACCCGGCTCGCCGAGATCGCGGACGACGGTGTCGTGCGAAGCGAAATATGGTAGGGCGCCCGCAGCCGCCCTCCCAGCCAAGACCCTCGCCATGGCCGATCCCGCCCTCAGCCTCTCCATCGTGGTCAATGCCGCGACGGCGGCCGACAGTCCCGCCATCGAGCGCCTGAGCGAGCGCGCCTTCGGCCCGGGGCGCTTCGCGCGCACCGCCTACCGGTTGCGCGAGGCGGCCGGCGAGGCCGGCATCCTGGCCTTCGTGGCGCGGGTCAGCACCCTGCTGGTAGGGGCCAACCGGCTGACGCCGATCCGCTGCGGCGCCGTGCCGGCGCTGCTGCTCGGGCCGTTGATCGTCGATCCGGCCTTCCAGTCGCGCGGCGTCGCGCGGGCGCTGGTCGGCGTCGCGCTCGAGGCCGGCCGCGCCGCGGGCCATCGCCTCGTGGTGCTGGTCGGCGACGAAGCCTACTACAGCCGCTACGGTTTCATGCGCGTGCCGGGACGCCGCCTCGCCCTGCCGGGCCCCGTCGACCCCTCGCGCCTCCTCTACCTGGAACTCGAGCCCGGCGCCTTCGAGGGCGTCGCCGGTCCGGTGCAGGCCGGCTGGTAGGCCGGCCCGCCCCCTCAGCGCAGCGAGGCGGTGAAGCGCTGGATCCGGCCGCAGGCCTCCTC
>CAXUMV010000021.1:13213-13806 GCA_964252065.1 uncultured Lichenihabitans sp. | reverse complement strand
CTCCTCCAGCAGGGCGTTGGAGGTCGCATAGGAGATGCGGAAGTTCGGGCCCGTGCCGAAGGCCGAGCCGTGCACCGCCGCCACCCCCTCGGCCTCGAGCAGGGCGGTCACGAAGGTCTCGTCCGTGTCGATCCGCTTGCCGTCCGGGGTCGTCTTGCCGATGGAGCCCGCGCAGGACGGGTAGACGTAGAAGGCGCCCTCGGGCGAGGGGCATTCCAGGTCCTTGGCCTGGTTGAGCATCGACACGACGAGGTCGCGCCGCGTCTCGAAGGCCTTGCGCGCGGTCCGCACGTAGTCCTGCGGCCCCGTCAGCGCCTCGACCGCGGCCCATTGGGCGACCGTGCAGGCGCCGGAGGTCTGCTGGCCCTGCAGCATGTCCATCGCCTTGATCAGCGGCTCGGGCCCCGCCGCATAGCCGATGCGCCAGCCCGTCATGGCGTAGGCCTTCGAGACCCCGTTCATGGTGAGGGTCCGGTCCATCAGGTTCGGCTCGACCTGCGCGGGGGTCACGAAGGCGAAGTCGCCGTAGGTCAGGTGTTCGTAGATGTCGTCGGTCAGCACCCAGACGTCCGGGTGCCCCAGCAGAACGTCGG
>CAXUMV010000021.1:9099-13203 GCA_964252065.1 uncultured Lichenihabitans sp. | reverse complement strand
TCGGTGATCTCTTTGAGCTCGGCGTGGGTATAGGCCGCGCCCGAGGGGTTCGAGGGCGAGTTGAGCAGCACCCACTTGGTGCGCGGCGTGATGGCGCGCTCGAGGTCCTCGGCCTGCAGCTTGAAGCCGTGCGCCATGGTGGTCTGCACGATGACCGGCGTCCCGCCGGCGATCATCACCATGTCCGGATAGCTGACCCAGTAGGGCGCCGTGATCACCACCTCGTCGCCCGGGTTCATCGTCGCCAGGAACGCGTTGAACAGCACCTGCTTGCCGCCGGTACACACGATGGTCTGGCTCGGCCTGTAGTCGAGCCCGTTCTCGCGCTTGAACTTCTGGGCCACCGCCTCGCGCAGCGGCACGATGCCGGAGACGGGCGGGTACTTGGTCTCCCCCCGCCCGATCGCGGCGACCGCGGCCTGCTTGATGTTGTCGGGCGTGTCGAAATCGGGCTCGCCGACCGAGAGCGAGATGATCTGCCGCCCCTGCGCCTTCAGATCCCGTGCCTTCTGCGTCACGGCGATGGTGGCGGACGGCTTGACGCGGGACAGGGTGTCGGCAAGGAAGGCCATCGGAGGGGTCCGAACTGGGGTTGCTGGCGAGGCCGGGACCATAGGAGCGTGCTGCCCCCCTCGCAATCGAAAAGGATTTCGAGGATCCATTCCAAACCGTGATGGCCGGCCATGCGCCTCCTGCTTCGTCTCCTCGCCGGTGCGGCGCTGCTGGCCGTGCTGCTCGTCGGCGCCTCCCTCGCCGACCTCGCGTTCAACCGCGGGCGGGGTATCGGGGCCCTGCTCGGGCGCGACGCGCTGATCGAGGCTTGCCGTCCGGCGCTGATCGCCCGGCTCAAGGCGGCGGGGTTCGAGCCGGCCGACATCGCCTTCGACGAGGCGCAGACCGTCACGGTGGCGACCGCGCAGCGGACGCTTGCGGGCGCCTTCACGTTCGCCGACGGCGCCTCGCAGGCCCGCGTCGACGGCCTGGTCGCCTGCGTGGTGGAGGGGCGGACGGTCAGCGTCGAGGTCCGGACGCGCTCGACCCCGCTGCGCGCAACGTAAGGCCGCCTGCCCCGTCACGGCAAACGGGACGTCACCGGGTCTCCGGCAATCCTATTCGTTCATCGCATCCCGGCATCGTCTTTGTCGGTGGAGGCGGGGTCCTGTATTGTTCGTCGCGTGATCTTGCCCGGTGAGACCGATGAAGGAAGACGTGCCCCGCGATGCCTACGGTCTGCTTCGCCGGATCGTCGACCGCGGCCCGCAGCGGATCAGGCACGACGACGTGGCGCGCGATACGCCGGCGCAGTACCTGGTCAGCCGCGGCCTCGCGACACCGAGCGAGACCGGCGACCGCGTGGAGAACACGGACGCCGGCCGCATCGTCGGCCTGATCGACATCGAGCCGGATTGAGCCTCAGGCGGCGGCCGCGGCGTTGACGTGACGGTCCGCGAGGCGCGTCAGCATCTGGTCGGCGGCCTTCTCGTCGGCGAGGTTCTGCGCGAGGATGGTCGCGCAGTCGGAGCGCCCCAGCTGCGTCGCCCACGCGACCAGCGTGCCGTAGCGCGTCATCTCGTAATGCTCGACCGCCTGGGCGGCGGCGATGAGCGCGGCATCCAGCACCTGCCGGTCCGCGACCTCGCCTGCCACCTCGTTGGCCTCCTTGATGATCCCGTCGATGGCCGGGCAGGTGACCGCCTTGGCGCTCGCCCCATGCATCTCGAAGACCTGCTCCAGACGCTGGATGTGCTGCTTGCTCTGGGCGAGATGCGTCTCGAAGCCGCCCCGCAGCTCCGCGTCCGTGGCCTTGCTCGCCATGTCCGGCAGGGCTTTCACGATCTGGTGCTCGGCGTAGTAGATATCCTGCAGCTGGTGCACGAAGAGGTCGTCCAGCGTCTTGATGTCCTTGGTGAAGAGGCCCATCGTCTTGTCCCTTGGTTGGCGGGCCGCCCCCGAAAGCCGGAGGCCTCGCCCGGGTCTTAAGTCCACGCTGACAATCGGATCGGGCGAGGGGCGGTTCCCTCCCGGGATGCATGGCCGGCGCGATAGAGCCCATCGAGCGAGACCGGCCCGCGAGGAGGCTGCCCGTTGCGGAGCGGGGCGCCGCGCTCCACATGCGAGAGACCGCGATGCCACCTCACGCTCGGCCTCATGCTTCGCCTGCTCACGCTCGTCCTGCTCACCATCCTCGTCGTGTTCATCGCGCCCGCCACGCTGCGCGCCGCCCTCTTCTGGCGGAGCACGACCGGGCCCTGGTGGAGCGCGGACCGCTCGAGCGCCGGGCTGCTGCCCCCGGCGGGCCGGGAGGCGCCCGCCCTGCTGCGCGTCTACGCGGCCCGTACGGTCAGCTGGCGCGGCCTCTTCGCGGTCCATAGCTGGCTGGTGCTCAAGCCCGAGGGCGGCGCCTACGAGCGCTACGACCTGACCGCCTGGGGCGAGCCGATCCGGCTCAACGGCTTCCCGCCCGACGGGCGCTGGTTCGGCCGCGTGCCGCAGGAGGTGCTCGCCCTCGACGGCGCCTCGGCCGCCGCCGCCATCGCGCCCGTCAAGGCCGCCATCGCGGGCTACCGCTACCGCCACACCGGGGACTACAGCGCCTGGCCGGGACCCAACTCCAACACCTTCGTCGCCACCGTCATGGCCGCGATCCCGGACCTCTCCGCCACGCTGCCGCCGACCGCCATCGGCAAGGACTTTCCGGTCGATGGCCGGTGGGTGTCGCCGACCCCCTCGGGAACCGGCATCCGGCTGACCCTCGGCGGCTATGCCGGCCTGACGGTCGGCTGGGTGGAGGGCGTGCAGGTCAACCTGCTGGGCCTTGTGGCCGGCGTCGACCTCCGCCGGCCGGCGCTCTGCCTGCCCGCCTTCGGGCGGATCGGCTGGCAAGCGTAGTTTTCAGTCGTTCCAAACTGCAGTTCGGAACAGTTCTCAACAACACGGGAGTAGTTTTCAGGCGTTCTAAATAATGTCGCTTTTTCAGGCCTGCGTCCAAAGATGTGATTGCAAGGCCGACACCCTTGTCCTAGGCCGCTTCCTGAACGCCGCTCGCGGGCGGCCCTCACGAATGCGACAGGACCACGCCCGTGCTCGTTGCCTTTCTGATCATGCTGCGCGAGGGGATCGAGGCGGCTCTGATCGTGGGGATCGTGGCGAGCTACCTCGCCCAGACCGGGCGCAGCCGGTTCCTGCCCGGTGTGTGGGCCGGCGTCGTGCTCGCGATCGGCCTCAGCCTCGTGCTCGGCGTGGTGCTCAACGCCACCAGCCAGGAGTTCCCGCAGCGGGAGCAGGAGCTCTTCGAGGGCATCGTGGCCTTTGCTGCGACCGCCGTCCTGACCTCCATGATCTTCTGGATGCGGCGCGCGGCGCGCTCCATCAGGGCGGAACTCCAGTCCTCGGTCGACAAGGCCCTGCGGTCGGCCGACGGGCAAGGCCTCGCGCTGGTCGGGCTGTCCTTCTTCGCCGTCGGGCGCGAGGGACTGGAATCGGTCTTCTTTCTCCTCGCGACCTTCCAGCAGGGCGTCGGGGCCGGCGTGCCGGCCGGCGCGCTGCTCGGCGTGCTCTGCGCGGTCGGGGTGGGATGCGCCATCTATCTCGGCGGGCTCAAGCTCGATCTCCGGCGCTTCTTCCGCTGGACGGGCGTCTTCATCATCTTCGTGGCCGCGGGACTGCTGGCGAACGGGCTGAAGTCCTTCCACGAGGCCGGGCTGTGGAACCTGCTGCAGACGCAGGCCTTCGATCTCAGCGGCGCGCTGCCGGCCGACTCCGTGCTCGGCACCCTGCTCGGCGCCCTGCTCGGCTACCAGGAGGCCCCGGCGGTCGGCGCGGTCGCGATCTACCTCGCCTACCTCGTTCCCACGCTTTGGATCTTCTTCACCCAGGCCCGCCCGGCCGCGAATCCGCGGACGGCCTGACGACCCTCGCCATTCCTACCGCTTCCGAGAAGGAGTTCGTCGATGTCATCCCATCTGCTGGGCCGCACGGCCCTGCCGGCCCTGCTCACCGCCGCGATGGCCCTCGGCGCGACGGCGGCCAGCGCCCTCGACACCATCCCCGTGAGCGTCACCGTGACCAAGACCGGCTGCGAGCCGGCCAGCCTGACGGTCGAGC